>JANPIA010000354.1:0-8916 GCA_031424735.1 Segetibacter sp. | reverse complement strand
CAAAACCGATAAATGATTTTGGTAAATCGTAAGAAAAACGCAGGTCAAACAATTATCGAAAAGTAATTTTTCCAGGAGCCAATAGCAACGCCTAAAAACAGCAAATTAAAATAAAAGCCGCAGTCCTAAATGGAGCTGCGGCTTTTGTATTTAAACAGTTTTAAAATGGAATGCCTGAGTTGAGATCTATGCGCTATTAAAATATCACCTTAAACACACCATCCCAAGCTAGCCCCATCAAACAACTTATTTGTTAATCAAACCTGCGAAAAACTTTACTGTGCGTACCAACTGGCTTACATAGCTCATTTCGTTATCGTACCAGCTAACCGTTTTTACCAGTTGCTTATCGCCTGCTGTAATCACCTTAGTTTGTGTAGCATCGAACAAAGAACCAAAGCTGATACCTATAATGTCGGTACTTACAATTTCATCTTCGTTGTAACCAAAACTCTCGTTGCTGGCTGCTTTCATAGCTGCATTCACTTGTTCAACCGTTACTGTTTTTTCAAGAATAGCGGTAAACTCGGTAAGCGAACCTGTAATGGTTGGAACGCGCTGAGCGCTACCATCCAGCTTTCCTTTTAATGCTGGCAATACCAAACCAATTGCTTTGGCGGCGCCTGTACTGTTGGGCACTATGTTGGCGGCAGCGGCACGTGCCCTGCGCAAATCGCCCTTGGGGTGTGGTGCATCCAAAGTGTTCTGATCGTTGGTGTACGCATGAATGGTCGTCATAATTCCGGCAACAATGGTGTACTCATCGTTCAATACTTTAGCCATGGGCGCAAGGCAATTGGTTGTACACGATGCGCAGGAAATAATGGTTTCGCTGCCGTCTAAAATTTCGTGGTTTACATTAAAAACAACGGTTTTTAAATCGCCTGTTGCAGGGGCAGAAATAACCACCTTTTTTGCGCCGGCAGTTAAATGCGCTTCGGCTTTTGCCTTATCGGTAAAAAAGCCGGTGCTTTCTATTACAACATCAACCTGGTGATCGCCCCAGGGTATTTGTGCCGGATCTTTTTGCGCATATATCTTTACTTCATCACCATTAACAACTATTGAGTTTTCAGTACTCTTCACCTCTCCATCAAATCGTCCCTGCGCACTATCGTACTTTAATAAATGAGCCAACACGGCAGGACTTGTAAGGTCGTTGATGGCTACAACCTCTATACCTTCCATATTATAAATCTGGCGAAAAACCAACCGTCCAATTCGGCCAAAGCCGTTAATTGCAACCTTTACTGTACTCATAAAAAATAATTTTAGTCTTGTTTAAAAAACGTGGCGAAATTACAATGAATGAAAGGAATTACTAAGAGAAATTTTGTGTCCGAACGGATGTGCTGATTTCAATAACGGTTGCGTCGCCCTCTTGTACGGCATTGCATAACGCCGCGCATTGGCAAGGTGCATTAAAAAACTTTTGGCAGAAATGGGTGATGCCCCTATTTTTGCCGTCCTTTAAACAACCCGGAGCGTTGGTCAAGGGGTTAAGACGCCTCCCTTTCACGGAGGAATCACGGGTTCGATTCCCGTACGCTCTACAACGAAAAACCTGCAGCCTACGCTGTGGGTTTTTTATTTATCAATAGCTGGCATAAATATTTTAGGTTTTACTGTCTATGTCTCTTCTTTACTCTTTTGTACTCACTCTGGTCCTTGTTAAAACCGTTTCGTTCTTATTATACAGGTCGGATCGCTGGAGTTTGGGGAATTACTTTTATTTCAGCTATGGCAATCTTGTACGAACAGACGACCGCAAACGACGATCACAAAAGAAATTTCAGAATGCTATCAGCCTGCTCATCCTCTCCATCTTGTTTATCGAAATAGCTGTGCTGGTATTTCGCAAGCTTTTGGTTTAACGTTGCGTTTGCAAAATCACCTTGAAAAACAGGTTACGTTATCCGGCAAAAAACAGTTTGCCACCATCCATCAGTTACCAATAAAAAGAGCCCTTTGCGAACAAAGGGCTCATAACTCGAATCCCCCCTAAGAAACGAGTAAGATTTTATGCGATGGATTACTGCAAATTAAACTTCAGGCTTGCATAGTATAATCCACCCACCTGCGGGTTGCCAAATGCCGTTTTATAGTAGTGGTTTAAAATATTGGTTCCACCTATTCTAAACTCTGTAGTCTTATGAATTTTATAACCAACCTGCGCATCTATAGTGGAGAAAGCATTGATATCGCCATTACCAAAATCATTTTCAAACTTGAAAGCATCCTGCCATTTGAACTGAACTGCAAAGCCCCATTTTTTTTGTTTACCAAAGCCAGAACTTGACAAACCTGCATTTACCCTGAATTCGGGCGTATTGAAGTTGGCTACAAAACCGGTAGGCACGTTGGTGATCTTATCAGAATAAACATTAGCGCTTGCTGTAAAATACTTACCTATCAAATAGTCCAACCCCAAACCAAAGCCATGGGTTTGTACTTTTTTATCGCTGTTTACCACTAATGAATAAATGTTGCCATTGGTTGGCTGGTAAACTGCAATGCGACCGAGAAAATCCTTGTATTTACTAAAGTACCCGTACACGTCCAGCAGCAATTTGTTTTCTATAAGCGCTTTGTAGCCCACCTCAAACGAGTTACACGTTTCTGGTTTGAATTCTTTATAAGTGTAAGGCTTTGCCGGGTTGGGCATTCCATTTTCAATTATAAACGATTTTACACCTTTGGGTTCTATCAATGTATTAATCCAGGGCAAGCCGCCCAACAGCCATATGTTACTGCCGACCTGCAATTTTATTAGCTGTTGCTGTGTTGTAGGAAACCTGTACGCCGTTTGATATGATACACGAATATTGTTGTCCTTTGCTACATTGATAAGCGCCGTAAAACGAGGCGTAAACTTCCCTTTAAAGTTTTCATTTTTATCTAGCCTTCCCGATGCCGCCAGGGTAAGTTTATCGTTAAATAATTTTTTTGAGGCCTGTACGTATCCGCCCACTTCATAAATCGGGATGGTGCCTGCAGTATCAATAAATATGGTGCCCTGCGAATTGAGGATATACTTTTTATAATTGCCACCTATCATTATATCGGCAAAGCCAATTTGCTTGCCAAAATTGTATTGCCCTTCTGCCATCCATAAATCGGTTTTATCAAAAAACAATCCTCCTCCTTTGGAAATGGGTATTGTTTTCAACCTGTCTAAAATTTGGTTGAACTGGGTTGAACCCGGCAATGGTCTGCCCTGATCGGCAGCGGCACGTGCGGCTGCATGGGCTTCCGCCTCGGACCTGCCGCTTAAAATTGCCCCTGCAAAATTTTGAATATAAGTTGGGTACCATGCGGTGGCACTGGGTTTCCAAACTTCATTAAACTGCCTGGTGATGGTAGTTGCAGCATAGGAATCTCCAGCATCTTCCTGTGTAGTATAACCCCGCAAAAACCAGTTTGCACTTTTCAACTCCAGTTTATACTGACCGATCTTTACATTATTCAATGAGTACCGGTCGCTTCCGGTATAAACGGATGTACCCTTAGCCCAGAAACCCGATAGAGAAGCCTCCACATTCTTGGCTACTTTGTAGTGTAGTGCACCCGACAGTTTCAGGTTTTTTGCAGAGGGATCAACAATATCACTTTCTGCATACCCTGTCCGGGAAACGATTGAATCTTTAAAAGGCAGTGCCCGAATGGGTGGTTTGATGTTTCCGAAAGTCTCATCGCCATAAACATTCACCCCATCGTAACCCGGGGAAGTGCTGCGTGTTCCGGGTATTACGCTGCCGGCATCGCCTATGCGATTGTAATTGGCGCTATCCGCAGCAAGCCAGTCGGTGGCTTTCAAATATTCGGCGCCAATTTTAAATGCAAAGCGGTTGCCCAATGCTTTAGCCCACCTGAACGTCCAGTTGGTAAACGAGGTAACATCAGGTCGCTGGCTTTTATCAACATGCATGATACCCTGTTTAGCAATAATACTAAGCCCCTGGTATTTGAATGGGTTTTTACTGTTCACTAATATGGTTCCGTTCATGCCACCAGGTCCGTATAATGCAGAGGAAGCGCCGGGTAACAATTCAATGTTATCAATATCCAGCGAGGTAGCGCCTACTAAGTTTCCGACAGAAAAATTCAAGCCCGGCGCCTGGTTATCCATACCATCCATTAACTGGTTTACCCGTGCGCTGCCACTGCCGTTAAAGCCTCTTGTAGAGGGTGTTGTAAAGGTTAAACTGGAGGTAACCACATCTACTCCCTTCAAATTTTTTAGTGCATCGTGCGGGCTGATGGAAGCGGTGGTTTCAATCATTCTTTGCCCCAATTTTTCGATAGACACCGGCGACTGAATACTGCGCGTAGCAACTCGTGCCGGAGACATCACCACCGGATCTTCCATGGTAAATTTCGATTGAAGACCTACCGTAATTTCATCAGTGTTAACTACTTGCCTTTCCGCAGTTTCAATGCCCACACCCGTAAACACGAGCACCAACGGAAATGCTCTTTTTGTAGAAATCTCGTACCTCCCTTTGTGGTCGGTAACTGTTCCTTCGGTAGTGTTTTTTATCATTACAGAGACTCCAATTTTTTTATCAGAATCTTCCGAACTGACTTTCCCCTTTAAAGTGTTTGTTTGTGCAAATGCTATAGTGGTAAGCATGAACATACAAAGAGTAATAACTGTTTTCATATTGATAGATTTGATGAGCGTGTGGCGATGAAACTGTTTTGAACGGAATTGAATGTTTAATCACGTACATTGATTATGAAACTTGTTGCTTCACGAATGCTTGCTTAAAAAAGTCGGCATTATCATTTTAACCAAATATTCTATTTCAGGCGTTCAATTAATAAAGCACAAGAAAGCGAAGTATGCAGTCAATCAAATTGACAAATGTCAAAATCATTGTACAGGAGATTTAGAGAAATATGGTGGGCAGAAGGAGCAAAACAGGAAGCCTATTTTTAAAAAAAGTGCAAGGCAAATAATGCGGTAGGGAATAATAATCATGCGAATCAAACTTCAAAACCATTAATGGAATTTTGAGTCAACAAAAATGCAGTAAGCTCGTTGCACTTATTTTCAACGGCTGTTATTTTGTAAATCACTGTTATTTCCTGTTGATTTCTCTCAAGTTTTTCGCCCGCAAATTTTAGCCCTAATTGTTGAAAGGTTTTCTCCAATTCAGCCAATGAATAATTGTTTATGCTAAACCGGATACAATAGGTTTTGGTAAGGTGAGCCGTGTCCAGCTTTTCTTCAAGACGTGGAAATATAATAAGGACAACCATTGAAAGCCCGAGTGTGAAAATTGCCAGCCAATAACTTCCAAAACCAATTGCCATGCCTATTGCAGCAGCTACCCAAATGGTGGCGGCAGTGGTAATTCCCTTTACACTCATTCCTTCTTTAAATATTACCCCGGCACCAACAAAACCTACACCGGTTACAATATTGGAAGCAATTCTATCGGGAGATGAATTGGAAATGTAAATACTCAATAACGAAAAAAGGGTTGAGCCCACTGTAATTAAAATCAATGTGCGAAGGCCCGCCGGTTTGTTACGGTACTCTCTTTCCAAACCCAGCAGCGAGCCTGCAATAAAAGCTTCCGCAACCTTAAAAATATCTTCGAAAGGAATATTCATTTTCTAAAATTATTCAACATTTTCTTTTGCATGCATAGCAGGTATCGCAACCCTGAAACCTTTCTCTTCCAATTTTACGGCAAAGTCTTTTTGCACATCATATTCGCCATGCACTAAAAATAATTTTTTAACCTTCAATGCATCCTGGCACGAAACAAATTTCAGCAGGTCTTCATAATCGCCATGGGCACTCATGCTGCGTATAGAGCCAACTTCGGCAACTACATTATAAACATCGCCAAATATTTTCACCTGCATATTTCCATTTTTTAACTGGCCGCCTAACGATGAAGGCTCACAATAACCAACCAGCAAAATAGTGTTCCGATCGTCGCCAATATTGTTCATTATATGGTGCTTCACCCTGCCGGCATCCGCCATTCCGCTTGCCGAAATAATGACACAGGGATTTGCATTTAAATTGATTTGCTTACTTTCCTCCACTGTTTTCACATAAGCGAGTCCTTTAAAATCAAACGGGTCACGATCGCTTTTTAAAACATGCTGCAACGTAGCATTGAAATTCTCCGGGTGCGATTTCACCACCTCCGTGGCTTCCCTGCTCAGGGGGCTGTCAACATAATAGGTAAGCACCGGAAGTCTGCCTTCCTGTTCCAGTGTGTTTAAAGCATACAACAACTCCTGCGTTCTGCCAACGCTAAATGCAGGAATGATGAGCTTGCCTTTTTTTTGCAGGCAGGTATGGGTTATCCACTTTAATAATTCTTCTTCCGTATCATGCAAAACGTCGGAGTGAAGTGAATTGCCATAAGTGCTCTCCAGCAAAATATAATCTGCCTGCGGAAACACTTCCGGCGACTTCAAAATCACGTCGCGGTATTGGCCCACATCTCCACTAAAACTAATGGCAGTTGTTTTTCCCTCCTCGGTAATTTTAAGACTTACAGCCGCACTGCCAATGATATGACCCGCGTCTGTAAATAAAACCTGTATGTTGTTATCTATCGCGAACCAGTCGTTATAATCAACCGTAACAAACAGTTCTAAAACACTGCGTGCATCGTTAACACCGTATAACGCTTCGTACGGGGGCAGGTTGCGCTTTGCTCTTTTTTTGTTTATGAACTTTGTATCGTCTCGCTGTATCTCGGCGCTATCCAATAATAATATTTCAGCAAGATCGCGTGTGCCGGGTGTACAGAAAATTTTTCCCCGAAACCCATCTTTATAAAGCTTTGGGATCAGTCCGCAATGATCGATGTGAGCGTGTGACAACACCAGCCACGACACTTCTGCAGCAACAAAACCAAACGACCGGTTATATTCATCGCCTACCCTGCCAAGCCCCTGAAAAAGACCGCAATCGAGCAACAATTTCTTGCCATTTTTTAGGCTGATAAGATGCTTGGAACCAGTAACCGTTTGAGCCGCGCCATGAAAGGATATGTTCATTTTCAGAAGTTGTATGTATTGATGACATTTGCAAAAGCAGGTGCAAAATATCGGTTTTATACCAAAGACTTTTCTAACACTTTTATGGATACGGTGGTGGTATGTTTAGTAAATTTTTTTCGTGTGATTGGGGAGGTGTTTACTGCCTGATCAGAAAATGCTTAATTCCAACGCTGAAAAATTTGCCGGCACCTGTTAATGTACGATCCGCCAAACAAAACTGCATGTACCAGTAGAGGGTAAAGTTGCGTAAGGGTTACCCGCAAACGCCATTCTTTTTCAAGAGGATAACTTGCATGGTAAGCTTCATAAAAAAACTGGTCGAAACTGCCGAACAACAATGTCATCCCTAAATCCATTTCCCTATGCCCATAGTATACAGCCGGGTCAAATATTGCCGGTACCGTTGCTGTTTTGCCGTCAGCATTTATTATGGAGGCAGCCATAAAGTTGCCGCTCCATAAATCGCCGTGCAGCAAAGCCGGCGGTTCATTTGGAAAAATGGATCCCAATTTTTTACAAACGTTTTCCGCAAGCGTTACCTCTTTATTATCTAATACACCCTTATTGAATAACGTTACAACAAGTGGCATAATCCGTTGCCTGCCGTAAAATTCATCCCACAAATTCATGAAATTATTTTGCTGTTTTAATGAGCCGATGTAGTTGGAAGTGAACCATCCGAAAGCATCATTTGTTTTACCATGTAATTGTGCCTGTCCTTCTCCAAATAAAATCCAGAAACGATTTGAGATTTGACCAGGAATAAGAAATTCCTGGAGAAGATATTGGCGGTCACCTACTATGCCACACCCAATAACAGCAGGCACCTTCATCCCGGTAGATTTTGCAAGATGCGTCAATCCTTCACTCTCCTTATCAAACATTTGCGGATAAGTAGGGGATGAATTTACTTTTAAAAAAAAGTCGCCTTGGTTTGTAATTAGCTTGAACGCCTGGTTAATGTCGCCACCGGCCACCGTTTCGCTTTTAAAAAAATGGAGGTTGTGAGTTTTGCACACATCAATAAATAAAGGCTTCAACAGTAGGTTCATTGAGGGCTTATTAATAAATTCAACGTGGAGATATGGTTCATACACTACTATATACTAAGTATTGTTGTTTTTAAGTGTATGGTTCAACTTCGTATTAAACCTGTACCTTATCATTAATTATTTTCCCAGGTTCTGTACCCATTACCAAAACTTTATTATTATGAAAATTAAGTATTCCCTGCTACCCTTTGTTATTGTTTGTTTTGCAATGTTGGCAATGGTTGCCTGTAAAAATACACAGCCGCAACCCGTGCCCCGGCAAAATGAAATTGCAGACGAAGAGAAAATGAATAAACAGGATCAGATGGAAGCTGCAATGGAATACGAGGTGGAGCGCAGCAAAGATTTGAAGTTGGGTTACATTCCGCGTCAACGCCTTTTAAATGCCTTTGAAGCGGTAAAACGAAATGCCCTTACCCAGCGCGGCGCGTTACCGGGAATCACCTGGAACGAACGGGGTCCATCCAACGTAGGTGGAAGAACACGAAGCATTCTTATTGATAAAAACGATCCGACGGGTAATACTATATGGGCGGGTAGTGTTGGTGGCGGACTTTGGAAGGGATCAAATATTACCACAGCCGGTTATTCATGGTCGGCAGTTGATAATCTTTTTCCTAACCTCGCGGTTAGTTCCATTGCCCAAAACCCTACTAATTTGAACACCCTTTATTTTGGAACGGGCGAAGGATTTTTTAATGCCGATGCTATACAGGGCGGCGGTATCTGGAAGAGCACCGATGATGGTGTAACCTGGGTGCATCTACCATCTACTGCGGTTGCTAGTCCGTCATCTACCTTCTCTCATATTCAAAAAATAGTGGTG
>JANPIA010000353.1:0-4317 GCA_031424735.1 Segetibacter sp. | reverse complement strand
GTTTTTAAGCACGATGCGAATCCTGCCGAAGATGCTCATATAGATGTTGGCTATCCAAACAAGCGAAAATCCCCCAATGAGATAACCACGCCAATCATCGAAACCCAAATGATAACGTGTAATAACAAGAATGAACACCGTTACGTAATGGCTAAAGCAATACTCGCAGGTAAACAGGTAATAAAACTTTCGTTGCAGCAGGCTTTTACATTCGGTACTTTTTTTAACACAGTAGTCGCGTGGCTCCCTTAAAACTTCCTCGTGCGTTATCGTCCAGGCTATGCAGGCTATTGGTAAAGCCAATATAAAAAGGTAGATGATCTGAAGGTGCAACGATAGGTCCATAGTTGTTATTTATCGTTAAACGAAAAAAATCCGTTCCGGAATGCAGAACGGATGAGTAGTAAAGATTGAAGGTATTATCTCCTTCGCAGGCTGCCGCTTTTAACCGCTCCTTTTTTTGGTGCTGATTTTTTTACGTTTGTTCTTACGGGTGGTTTATTTGCTGCCGCTCCGCGGGATGAGTTGCGTTTACCACCTGCATTATTCGCATTGCGGGCTGACCCACTTGTTGACGAACTGTTCCCTCCTGCCCTACTGTTTGTGCTTCCACCTTTACCACCATTACTTTTTGACGTATTCCTGCCACCTGTGCCGCTGCTGCTTCTGGATGTAGTTTTGCCGGCACTTTGCCGGGTATTGCTCGTGCTTGCACCCCTGCCCACACCAGCCCTATTTTCAGCAAAAGTTCTTTTGCTGGCAGAGCCACTTTTTTTGGCTGGCTCGCTTTTGGCGGCGGCGTTTCCGCTGGATTTTTTGGCTGCTGCAAGTGCACTCTTTTTTGGAGCAGCAGCTTTCTTAGCAGGTGATGAAGTGCGAAGTCTTCTGCCTGCAATGCCATCCGGTTCTTCTGCTTCGCGATTTAATTTGCCAACGGCAAGCGCGGTTAAGTTATCGTCGGCAGTATATTCCTCGTTCAGCGTTTTCGTCAGCAACTCTTCCACCTTGGTTAGCCCAAGCTCCCGTGCATAGGCCCGTGAAGTTCCATAGCCGCATATTTCGTAATGCTCAATTTTTTGGGCAGCGGCTATTATCGCCGCATCCAGCACTTCTGGGTTCATGTCTTCACCCATGGTTCTGTTACCTTCGGAAATAATGCCTTCCATGCCTTTGCATTTGTGTTCTCCGCCACCAAACAAGCCGGCTAAAAATCCTCCCTTCTTTTCATTGCCCTCTTCTTCGGTACCTTCTCCTAACATTTCCTTCACTGTATCAAGGCGCTTTCTTTGCACTTCGGTTATACGCAAATGCTCGCGAAGCGCACTAACTAAAACAGGGCTGTTTGCCTTTTCAATCATGGCAGGCATTGCATCAATAATCTGGTCTTCCACGGAGCACAAATCCTGTACTTCGTGTACCAGCAGATCTTTCAGGTCTTTTAATTTGTCCATAATAAATGTTTTTTATTTTGATTTAGGAACATGTAAAAATTGTGCCGTCGCCAGTTAGGCTGCATTGCTTTTTCCACTAATTCTGCTTGTGTTTAGGCGGATGAAGAAAGCCTGCATCTTTTAAAATTTGCCTTATCTTTTTGCGTGTAACAAACAAACGACCTAACATGCCTCCCGCGCCAATACTAAGGCTGAAGGCAGTAAGCGTATAACCCTGTAACCAATGGCTAAAAATCCACCTGCGTAAAATGGAAAAAATGAGATAAGCCAACAACAATATAATTCCAAATGAATCCATGCGGGTAATTGCTTTGCTGGTTTCTGCATCCCAACTAATTTGGTGCATATGCCGACCCACAACAACGCCTAATATCAGGCCTAATAAAAAGCCGCCGGCCGCCATATACCACGATATATAGTTGAGTAAAACTTCATCAACAACTATGGCTACAATAAGGATAAAAAGTAAAGCAAGTCTGCGTAGCCTGAACAATAACTTGCGGTGTACAAAACGGCCTACTTCTTTACGGGATGATAAAGGCATTGCAATAGCTTATAATGAACTTGTACATTGCATGTATTGAGATAGTTATTTTGACACCGTAAGCCATACCGCTATAAAATGGCAGATACTTGCCGCCAGTACAAACGAATGCCATACCGCATGGTGATATTTCCATTTTTGCCAAACATAAAAAATCACCCCAAAACTATAAAGCAGCACCCCGCAAAGAATTAAATAAATGACGGGAAGGGGCATGGAAGCAAAAAATTTTTTGCTCACCACAATAAACATCCAACCCATTACCAGGTAAAAAACTACGGATAAAAAAAAGAAACGTTTAGCCAGGTAAAGCTCGAACAATATACCCAGCAATACCAAACCCCAAATGGTTGATAACAATACAATGCCGGTTTCATTGAACATGTAATGAAGTATAAAAGGCGTGTAGGTGCCGGCAATAAAAAAGTAAATGCTTATGCGATCGAGCAGTTTAAAAAAGTTTTTTGCTTTTTGCCTTTGTATGCCGTGGTATAACGTGGAAAAAGTAAACGTCATTAAAAAACAAAGTCCGTAAACGCTTACGCTAAACACGCTGGCAGTTAACGGGTGTTGCGCCGCAAGGTGTATTAGCACAGGAATTGCGGCTATACCAAACAAAACTCCGGCAGCATGTATAATAGTATTGAGCCTTTCCTGCTCCGGTGTAAAATCAGCGTGAGGAGCAATTGTGGGTGTATGATTTTGCATAACGGTTACAATATAAAAGTTACGCCAACTCCTTGGCACTACGGACTATTCAGCCTTTTGCAGTATCATTTGCTTTAACGCTTGCAACTGCTTTTTCACCAGTTCCTTTGTTGGCTCATCGGTAAGCATGCCATCGCTGTTAAATTTATTGTTAGCCTGCGCTATCAATATCTCCGGTTTATACACCGAACGCATGTTCATGGTTTGAAATACGGGGTGAAAAGCCACCTGCATTTTGGTTGTGCCCCACATGCCGGGCGTGGCACCCATCAAGGCAACACATTTATTCAGCAAAGGTGAATCCTTACCGCGGGATGCCCAGTCCAAAGCGTTTTTTAAAACGCCGGGTATGGAATAATTGTATTCCGGCGAAGCGATCACAAAGCCTTGTGCTGTGGCAAGCTTGTCGCGAAAAGCGCTCACTGCTTCAGGGCGTTCGGGTGCATCGGGCAAATCATGATCGCCATTGTACAACGGCACATTGGCTATCGAAACTATTTCCAAACTAACACCCTCCGGCAAAAGGGTTAATGCCGCATTTAACAGCATGGTATTGTACGATGCTTTACGAAGGCTGCCTGAAATTCCGACGAGATGGATATTCATAAGGGTAATGATGTTGGTTTATTTGAAAATTATGGAAAAATGGTGAGTTAAAAGGTAAAGGTACAAGAGGGCGATGCAACGATGTTCCATTTATATATGAAGCCCGGACCAAAAAATATTACTCTATTATGCGTTGCCAAAAAACATATAAGCCAGGGCAATAGCCGTTAGTATTCCTACAAGGTCGGCAAGCAACATTGCCCCTACCGAATAGCGTGTATTTTTTATGGATACCGAACCGAAGTAAACTGCAATTACATAAAAGGTAGCCTCTGCGGAACCTTGCAATATGGATGACAAACGACCCGCAAACGAATCGGGACCAAATGTTTTGATCGCATCTATCATCATTCCCCTGCCGCCGCCCCCGCTTAGCGGACGAATGATAGCAGTTGGCAACCCGTCAACAAAACGCGTATCCATACCGGTGGTGGCAAACATCGACTTCATGGCGTTAATGATAACATCGAAAGTGCCGCTGGTACGCAGCAGGCTGATGGCCGCCAGCATAGCAACTAAGTAAGGGATGATGCGAACGACAGTTTCAAATCCGCCTTTGGCACCAGTTATAAACGCATCAAACACGTCAACTTTTTTATAGATGCCACCTAATATAACCAGTAGAAATATAAGCAGTATAAGCCCATTGCTAAGCAAACCCGAAAACACCTGCACGCCTGCTGCACTAAGCGAAGTAACATACATAACCAGTAAAACGATGATAGCTGAAAAACCACCTACCCAGGCAAGCACTACCGGTTGCAGTAAATTGATCTTTTGTTTGATGGAAACAATGATCATGGCGGCGATGGTTGCTACAAAGGTGGTGATCATGCAGGGAAGAAATATATCAGTTGGATCGGCAGCTTTTAAAGATGCCCTTACAGCGATGATGCTAACGGGGATAAGGTTAAAGCCCGCGGCGTGCAAACATAAAAACATGATCTGCGCATTGGATGCTACTTCCTTGTTGGGGTTGATCTCCTGCAGGCTCTCCATTGCCTTTAA
>JANPIA010000352.1:0-12481 GCA_031424735.1 Segetibacter sp. | reverse complement strand
GCTGCAAATTCTGAAACACCAAAAACTTTATAGGCCAACATCATAAAATAATAATGAAGTACCGGCTTATCGGTTCGCAACTCGCCATTAAACGTGGGAACGATCCAGTCGTTTTTTTTGAGCATCTACCATGCGCACAGCGCATTTTTTGATTAGTCAAGTATGTAGATGGGTGCCGTACCTAATTTAAAAAACAAGATGAAGAAAAGTGCAGCCATCAGCCATTTAAAATGCGCAGGGTTATATGCAACGTTTGTTTTCAAGTTGGCGAAATTAGTGAAAAGGTGGTGGCATCTGCGAAGGGTGTATAATCGGGTTAATGCATTCTTCGATGTTATAATGATTTGCGGAATGAGTGAACCACATAGAAGCAATAGAAACATAGATTTCTATTTATACCCAATCATTGCCAAAAACCCTATGTGGTGAAAGTTTACTTGCAAGGAAGCAACTAAAGTTGCTACAAAGTTTTTGTGGTGTCTTTATGCCTCCATCTCCAGTATAAATAATAGTATGCCAGTATCAGTATGCCGATGGAAAATGGAATGATAGCAAGATGTTTAAAGGTGATTGCACCAGTTACCACATTTGCATCGAAGTTGAGAAACTCGCTGACCATCCAGTAGGAGTTGGCCGCAATCCAAAAAACAACCGCGGCGTTGTGGCAGGTTTCTGAAATGTAATTCCGGTTTCGTACGGCAATTATTACGGCAATAATCAAGGTTGGAAAGATCATTAGTATACCCAAAGGCTTCCAAATGAGGCACCAGCTTATATCTTTAAAAAGCCAGAATACAATATGCAGGTTTTCCATCTTCCTGAATTTAACAGGTATGGAATAAGCGGCTTCGTTTTGCGGCATATGGTTGGGTTTTGTTGCGCACAAAAGATAAATGATTCTGGTAGTCACTTCATCTGCCGGAGAAAAATTTTCTCAAATCGTTTTACATCTGCATCTGCATAAATGGGCGTTCCGTTTATCAAATGTTCGGAAAGCTGTTTGGCAAAAAACGGCGCAATGGAACAACCTTTGGCGCCCATCCCGTTAAATACAACCACGGCAGGGTGGTGCGGGTGTGCTCCCACAAAAGGTCGCCGCTCCATATTTGCCGGACGTTCGGAAGCAAGGTGTTCTATAATTTTAAAAGGAAGTTTAAGCCAATACTTCAACTGCTCTTCTACTTTTTGTCGCCACAAAGGTGTTGGAGAAAGATCTTTAAAATCCCATTCGTAGGTGGAGCCGATCCAAAACAGATTGTCGTGCCAGGGAACGATATTTATTCCCTGTTTGTAGATTTGGTTGCGGGGAAGTCCGGGAATTGAAGCGATCAGCGCCTCCCCTTTCATACGGGTATAAGGAAGATTTTTAAAATAAGGATTGCCAAACCCATCAACTCCTTCGCAGCAAATAATTTTTTGCGCTGTATAGTTTTTATACGAGATTGAATTGCCTGAAACGATGCAGTGGTTCCAATTAAATCTTTCTTCAAGCAACACCTTTTTTGTGTGTAAGATGTTTCGCCATTGGTTAAGCATCGCGTTGAGGTCCACCAGCAAACATGGATTGATTTCTCCTGCACCAAAGTGATAATTGAAAAATTCTTTCCACAGGTCATCTGCCTGCAGGCGTAAATATTCTTCGCCTTCGGCCAGCCTTTTTTCAAAGGCTTCTTTCATTTGCGGGTTGGGATGAAAGTCGAGGATATTACACTGCTGAATAATGTTTACGTTCAATTCTCTTCCAAGCAATGTATAAGCCTTCAGTGCAAAAGGTAGCAGTTCTTCAATACGCCACGTCCTAACGATCCTTCGGCCAGTAACAGGGTTTATTATACCACTGGCCACTTTAGATGCTGTGCCCGGGTGGCTTTCATCAATTACCAATACTTTTTTTTCGGCTGTTAATAGGTTCCAGCTTAGCAATGTGCCGCATAAGCCCTGTCCGATTATAATATAGTCGTATGCCAAATTCTTCATGACGGGTATGATACTATTTGCTTATAGTTGGGTAAAAATAACGTTGGCAGATGTACTAAAAATTTATGGAGATATATTTAGCCAACAGCCATTAGCTACTCAATTTTCAAGCCCAATGAGTTAATTATAAAAAAAGCTCGCAGCAAACGCTGCGAGCCCAATAAAACCCCCAATGATACTGAATAGGTTGGTATAGAAATACGCGTTAATTCAGGTGTAATGATCGTTAAAAATATATAGCGAAACAATACTACAAATTGAGTATTGCCTGCTTGGCTACACAGATAAACCCATAGCCTGCGCAGTATTTATTTCATAGTAAACTTCCAGGCTCCAGTCGCCTACTTTGCTGCGCAGATAGCTGTCAAGACTATCAATGCTATCGGCTTCCCATACGCAGGTTGCTTCCGTCATGTCGTTGTTTGGCATCACCTGTATAATTCGTTTAACACCGTCTGCAGGTAATTCAGGAAGACTTTTTTGTGCGCTTGCCCAAAACTCGCCGGGGTTGTTCACTTTGTGATTTACTAAGATGATCATGCTAGTTTATTAGACTTTAAAAATGATAAACCCATTTGATGAATCCTATACCGGGACATGGGTATTTGTATATACCGCATAAAAAAACCCATTGAGGAGTTCAACGGGTTTTATTTTTAAAATTTTTTACAGCTACTTTATCGCATCCGCCATGGTGCGCCCAATATCAGCAGGGCTATCCACCACATGAATACCACACTCCCGCATAATCTTCATTTTTGCGGCAGCGGTATCATCGGCACCACCAATAATTGCACCGGCATGTCCCATCCTTCGTCCCGGAGGGGCGGTTTGACCTGCAATAAATCCAACAACAGGCTTGTTGCCGTTTTCTTTTATCCAGCGGGCTGCTTCTGCTTCCATGCCACCGCCAATTTCCCCTATCATAATAATGCCGTCGGTTTCCGGATCGTTCATTAATAACTCCACCGCTTCTTTGGTTGTTGTACCAATAATGGGGTCGCCACCAATGCCTATTGCGGTACTAATGCCTAAGCCAGCTTTCACTGCCTGGTCTGCCGCCTCGTACGTAAGTGTACCGGATTTTGAAACTATGCCGATACGCCCAGGTTTAAATATAAAGCCAGGCATGATGCCCACCTTTGCTTCATCGGCGGTGAAAACGCCGGGGCAGTTGGGCCCAATAAGGCGCGTGTTTTTTTCGTGGAGGTAATTTTTTACTTTAACCATATCCTGTACAGGAATGCCTTCGGTTATGCAAACCACCAGGGCGATACCCGCATCTGCAGCTTCCATAATAGCATCGGCTGCAAACGCTGGTGGAACAAATATGATGCTCACATTAGCATTGGTGTTTTTAACAGCGTCTGCTACGGTATTAAATATAGGCTTATCTAAGTGCGTGCCCCCACCTTTGCCCGGTGTTACGCCGCCTACTACATTGGTGCCGTACTCAATCATCTGGCTTGCATGAAATGTTCCTTCTGTACCGGTAAAACCCTGTACAATAATTCTGGAATTTTTATTCACTAATACGCTCATGGATGTTGTTTATGAGGTGATCCTGTTTGAATTTCAGGTGGACAAAAATAAGCGCAAAAAATCAATTGGCTAATCAAAAGAATAAACGCAAAAATTCGGATTTTTTGATGAGTGTTTTAAGCCCTCGAATCTAGTATACAATTAAAATCAGGCATGGCGGATTCTATAACTCTGTCAGGGCTCGGAAACAATGGGTAATTTGGATGAAGTAGGGTAAACGTTATCCTATTTTGACAGCCGAATTAAACCTGTCGGCCACATTATCCCAGTTTATAATGCTGAACAGGTTGTCTACAAAATCGGCGCGTTTGTTCCGGTATTTTAAATAATAAGCATGTTCCCAAACGTCGGCAACCAACAGGGGCATAACGCCCCATTGTGTAAGCTTTTCATGGTTTTCGCATTGCATAACAGTTAGCTTTTTGGTGTAGGGATGATAGCCTACAATACCCCAGCCATTGCCATCAACATCTTTGGAAGTTTTTGCAAGCAGGGCTTTCAGTTTATCGTAGCTGCCAAAATCTTTTTCTATCTGTTTTAGCAAGTTGCCGGCAGGGTCGGTTTTTTTATTGGTTAGGTTTGTCCAGAAAATGGTGTGAAGTATATGTGATGATAAATGGTGCGAAAGTTTCCGTGTCCAGTAATCTACTGTTTCAAGCTGGTTGTCGTTTATGCTTTGCTGAATTTTTTTAAGATCGGTATTGGCTGCTTTTACAGCACCTCCATGGTGGAAGGTGTAATGCAGGTGCAATGTTTCCTCATCCATATAGGGTTCCAAAAAGTTCTTATTATAGGGCAGCGACTGCAATACAAAGTTGCCTTCGGTATCGGTTAGTTTATCAAAGCCAGATTGTTGCAACCCTTCGGCTAAAACTGATTTGGAAGGAAGCAGGGTAGTTGCAGCAAGGGTACCCATGGCGTTTAAAAAATGTTTCCGTTTCATTGGATGTAAGTTTTTATGGCAGTGCCGCATAAAGGTTTACCGTACACGCTGTGCGACGCAACGAAAGCTTAATAAGTAACCTGTGCCCTGGTACCCATTTATTTTATGAATGTACCCAATTGCCCGTAAACAAAAACATCCGAAGCAAAAGCCCGGATGTTTATAATATTATTTAATGCGATTAAAGTTTATAGAACTGGCGGCTTCGTACGCCGTACATGGTTGTTACTTTAAAGAAGTAAGGACCGGTGAGAAGCAAGTTTACCGGCACCACTGTAATGTTATCGCCCTGCAGCAGCACTTTGCTCATGCCCCATTTTTTAACACCATAAATATCGTAGATGCCAATTTCGGCGGTTATGTTATTATGCAGGCTGAACACCACTGCTTTCATTTCAACACTTGCAGGGTTTGGATAAAGTGATACGATTTTTATGGGATCGCTTGCCGGGGGGTTAACCAATGTATCGCCTACCCTAACCGTATTGCAATATTTGTTTACACAGCCACTTTTGGTTTTAATGCTTAGGCAGGCGGTATAAACACCATGGTTTAGGTATTCCTTTAATGGACTAACTACATTACCACCCAGGGTTGTGCCATCACCAAATTCCCATTTGCGTTCCACAATACTGTCGTTTGCCGATACATAGCTCATGCCGCTGTTAAACCTGATTTTTTTCGGCGCTACTTTTTCGAAGGTGTATTGCGGAGCGCATGGCGATGCATTGCGCGTTACTACAATTTGCTTGCACTCTTTTACTTCGCAGCCTTTTGCTGTTTTAATGGTAAGGCATACAGTATAAACACCATCGTGGGTGTACACATGAATAGGGTCCTTTACATTGCCTGTAAGCCCGGTACCATCTCCAAAGCTCCAAATGCGTTCACGTATCTCGTCGCCCAGTATGGTTTCGGAGGTGCTGCTATTAAATTTAATAGGATAAGCCTGCGCTGAAGTGGATGGTTGAGGCGCATATACAAAGCGGGAAACACAATGTTGAACTAAAAGGGGAGGCGGCGGTGCACTATCAACACCAATTGTTTTGCATTCGGTTTTTTCGCAGCCCGATGCTGTGCGGATGGTGAGACAAACCTGGTAAGACCCTTTATTGACATAAGTAGTTACCGGGTTTTGAATAGTGGAAGCACTTCCGTTTCCAAAAGTCCACTTCCAACTGATAACAGCATCGGTGGCAGAAACACCGTGCGAGGCGGTACTGTTGAATTTAACTGTAACCGGTGCAAGTGCGCCACTCCTTTCAAATGTAAAATTAGATACGCAGCCTGTAAGCGGTACTATTGGGTTGCAAATAATAAAGCTCACTTCTACTATTCCAGATGGAGATACCTGCGGTTCCTGCACCAGCAATGTGCCATCGCAATTCTCGGTGGTTATCCGAAGTTTTACAATGTTATTGGGGCACTCCATTGTGTCAGAAAAGTAACCAAGGTTGCTGGTGTACTTAACATGGTAAATGCGGCAGGCCGCAGAATTAGCCAGGGTATCGGTTGCAACAATAACTTTTCGGTTAGGTGCGGGGTTGCCATTTGCATACTTAACAGATCCTTTTACAATCACACGATTAGCAAGGGCATTCAATCCTCCCAGCATGAGCATGAACAAAAAGGCAAGCGAGTAAAAACGTTTCATTGGATTTTGTTTTTAGGTTGTAATACACAGATGCTATGCGGAAGCCGGGTGCTGCCTGAACCGCATATTAATTCTAAAAACGTTTACTACTGTTGCTTATTGGCTTCCATTACGCGCATTTCTTTTGCATCCTGCAAAAAGTCGGAGGCAAAAATAAAATTGTTAAGCTTTTCATCTTTACTGTAAATGATCTCCTTATTGGAACCTTCCCACTGTTTGTTGCCTTCAAACATATAAATAATATGATCGCCTATTTCCATCACACTGTTCATGTCGTGTGTGTTTACCACCGTAGTTATATTAAACTCGGTGGTTATTTCTTTAATAAGCTTATCAATTACCAGCGAGGTTTGCGGATCGAGACCTGAGTTGGGCTCATCGCAAAAAAGGTATTGGGGGTTTAATACAATGGAGCGTGCAATACCTACCCGTTTCTTCATACCACCACTTATTTCCGCCGGAAATTTTTTATTGGCATCTTTCAAATTAACGCGGTCTAAAACTTCGTTCACCTTTTTAACTTTTTCGCGGTGACGTAGCCCGCTAAACATATCCAGCGGAAATTTTACATTTTGCTCAACGGTCATACTGTCAAACAAAGCCGAGCCCTGAAAGAGCATGCCTATTTTTTGCCGAAGCATTTTGCGGCTTTTCTCTGGTATATCGGTCATGCTTTCACCATCGTATAATATTTGCCCCTGGTCGGGTGTAAACAATCCTACCAGGCATTTCATCAAAACCGTTTTGCCACTACCGCTGGAGCCAATAATGAGGTTGCATTTGCCGGTTTGCATTACCAAACTCACATCGTGCAATATGGTTTTATCGCCAAAGCTTTTCTTTAATTTTTTTGTTTCAATCATGGTTGCAATAAATTTTTCTGTCCCGGCCCTGAAGATTTTTCAACATAGTTGCGTCGCCCTCTTGTACTGTATTTTCATTATTCGGCTAATTCAGCAGTAATTATAATAGTAATGCAGCCAATGCAAAGTCGGCTACCAAAATGAGTATGCAACTAATAACTACGGATGTGGTGCTCGACCTCCCAATTTCCAGAGCGCCACCGCTAACATAGTACCCAAAGTAAGCAGGTACGCTGCTAATGATGAATGCAAAAGTGTATGCTTTACTTAGTGCGAAAAAAACGTTGTAAGGTTTAAAGTTTTCGCGTAAGCCAACATCAAAAATGTCGGTACCCAAAATATTGGATATTGACCCCGCCATTCTTCCACCCCAAATACCTAATACAGCCGATATGGTAATAAGCCCCGGCACCATTACCAATGCCGCAATTATTTTTGGTAGTACTAAGTAAGCTTTGGTATTAATGCCCATAATTTCCAGCGCATCAATTTGTTCGCTGATACGCATATTGCCCAACTCGCTGGCAATTTTGCTGCCTATAACACCTGCTAACACAATACAAACCACCGTGGGCGAAAGTTCCAATATCATGCTATCACGCACAATTTGTGCAATGGTTGATTTTGAAACCAGTGGTGAAACCAACTGGTAAGCGGTTTGCACGGTGGTAACGCCACCCAGAAACAACGAAATAATGATAACGATAGGTAACGAGCCAATTCCGATTTCAACGCATTGATGAATGAATTCCTTCCAATACATTTTAGAGTTTTCCGGGCGGGTAAACATCCTTTTTATCAGTAGCAGGTACTCTCCGAAGCGGGTAAAAAACTTCATATAATTATAGTAAGTCCGTTTAAAATTAAGGTTTGTTCCGTATTGTTAGCTACCAGTTCACGCTTTACGTTTTCTTTTCCACCACCGGGTTTTTCTCACTTCAGAATCGGTATCGGCTTTGCTTTTCATTTGGGCATCCACTACTGCAATCATCGTCATATTAACTATACTTCGCACACTGCTTCCAAGTTGCAAAACATGTACTGGCTTCTTCAAACCTAACAAAATCGGACCAATGGCATCGGCGCCGCCAACTTCTTTTAATAAGTTGTAGGCTATGTTACCGGCTGCCAGGTTGGGGAAGATCAGTGTGTTTACATCCATGTCAACCAGTTCGCTAAAGGGATAATTGTCTTTCAAAATCTCCTTATGAAAAGCAAGACTTGCCTGCATTTCTCCATCTACAATCAAATTTGGATCGCGCTGTTTTACAATGTTTCTTGCTTCGGCAACCAGCTTTGCTTCCGGTGAATTGCTGCTGCCAAAGTTGGAATAGCTTAACATAGCAATGCGTGGTATCAGGTTGAATTGGCGCACTTCTTTTGCCACCATCATGGTAATATCGGCAAGTTCTACAGCAGTTGGGTTAAAGTTTACCGTTGTATCTGCCAAAAAAAGTGGTCCTTTTTTGGTGAGTAGCAAATACATACCGGCTATTTTTTTCACACCGTCTTCAGTACCTATTATATGTACTGCCGGGCGAATTGTATCGGGGTAGTTTTTAGATAAACCCGATATCATCGCATCCGCATCGCCATTTTCCACCATCATACAACCAAAGTAGTTGCGGTCTTTCATCACTTTTTTACTCTCGTAAAAATTAAAACCGCGGCGCTGTCTCTTCCTGAAGAAAATCTCAGCATATTGATTTCTTCTTTCCTCCATTTCATCGCTGCGGGTATCAATAATCGGAAGGTCGGTAAGGTCAATTTTATTCAGATTTGCGATAGCCTGTATCTTTTTTTCATCTCCCAACAAAATAGGGTAAGCAATTCCTTCGTCGTAAGAAATTTGGGCAGCCTTTAAAATTTTCAGGTTATCAGAGTCGGCAAACACAACGCGTTTCGGGTTGCTTTTGGCCTTACTTCCAATGATGCGTATGATCTGGTTATCCAATCCCAGTCGTTTAT
Source organism: Segetibacter sp. (assembly GCA_031424735.1). Classification (GTDB taxonomy): domain Bacteria; phylum Bacteroidota; class Bacteroidia; order Chitinophagales; family Chitinophagaceae; genus Segetibacter. The sequence continues at coordinate 3,534 of JANPIA010000352.1, read as the reverse complement.
TTAATTCAAGCGTATAGGCTTCCCAATTGGTAATGGGGTATTGGGCAACTCCACTATCCATAGCGGCTTTTGCAACTGCGGGGGCAACCGTAGTAAGCAGTCGCGGGTCTAATGGTTTTGGAATAATATAATCAGGCCCGAAGGTGATGTTGGTTTGGTTATAAGCAAGGTTTACAATTTCCGGAACGGCTGTTTTTGCAAGTTCTGCCAGGGCACGTACAGCAGCCAGCTTCATGGCTTCGTTAATGGTAGTAGCCCTTATGTCCAGGGCTCCCCTGAATATATATGGGAAACCAAGCACATTGTTTACCTGGTTAGGGAAATCGGTACGTCCGGTAGCCATGATCACATCCTTCCGGGCAGCCTTTGCTAAATCATAGGTTATCTCCGGATCGGGATTGGCCATGGCAAACACAATAGGGTTGCGCGCCATGCTTTTCACCATATCTCCAGTAACTACGTTGCCAACGCTCAAACCTAAAAAAACATCCGCATCTTTCATTGCTTTATCCAGCGACCACTCCATGGTACTATTAATAGCGAATTTCTTTTTGTCGGCATCAAGGTCGGTGCGCCCCAGGTGCAGTATACCATCTTTATCAAACATGATAAAGTTTTCGTACCGGGCGCCCAATGCAACATATAGCTTTACACAAGCCATGGCAGCAGCACCGGCACCATTCACCACAAATTTTACTTTATCTATTTTTTTACGTTGAAGTTCCAGCGCATTCAGCAAAGCCGCACCGCTAATAATAGCGGTACCATGCTGGTCATCGTGCATTACTGGTATTTTCAAGTTCTCCTTTAGCCTTCTTTCAATTTCAAAACATTCAGGCGCTTTAATATCTTCCAGGTTAATACCGCCAAACGTTGGTTCAAGGGCTGTAACAATCTGCACAAATTTTTCCGGATCGGTTTCGTTGATCTCTATATCAAACACATCTATATCAGCAAAAATTTTAAAAAGTACGCCTTTGCCTTCCATTACCGGTTTACTGGCTTCGGGCCCAATATTACCTAAACCCAGCACCGCCGTACCATTACTAATAACCCCTACCAGGTTTCCTTTAGCAGTGTATTTATAAACGTCTTCTTTGTTAACAGCAATTTCTTTACAAGGCTCGGCAACACCCGGGCTGTACGCCAGCGAGAGATCGCGTTGCGTTTTAGCTTCCTTGGTTGGAACAACTTCAATTTTACCTGGGCGACCCTGCGAATGATATTCAAGAGCTTCCTGTCGTCTTAACTCTTTTTGCATAAGTATATTAAGTGCGCAAAATACAACAAATGGCAGGAAGGCAAATTTGTGTGTTATTTACCCTTTGACGATTAATTACAATTTTACTCTTATGCTAAACAACCTAATTTTGACGGTATGTTTTAAAAGCATCGGCCATTCAATTCGGCATCAATTAAACTTTCAAAAAAATATTGACAATGTCAAAAATTCAATCCCATAACTTCTCTGGTCAAAAGGCTTTGATACGCGTAGACTTCAACGTGCCGCTTAACGACAAATTTGAAATTACCGATGATAACCGGATGCGTGCAGCCGTCCCCACCATTCAAAAGATTTTAGGTGATGGCGGTAGTGTGATATTGATGAGTCACCTCGGCCGACCTAAAGATGGACCAACCAACAAGTATTCATTAAAACACCTGGTTGAGCATTTAAAAGAATTACTTGGCGGCAAAGAGATTTTGTTTGCAGACGATTGCACTGGTCAACAAGCACTAGATATAGCGTTGCAGCTTAAACCCGGCGAGGTTTTATTGCTTGAAAATCTTCGCTTTTATAAAGAAGAAGAAAAAGGAGATGAAGCATTTGCCGAAAAGCTGAGTAACCTGGGCGATGTTTATGTAAACGACGCATTCGGAACGGCACATCGGGCTCATGCCTCAACCGCCATCATCGCCAGGTTTTTTCCAGGCGATAAAAAAATGTTTGGTATGCTGATGGAAAGTGAGATCATTAATGCCGACAAAGTTTTAAAAAGTGCGGAACAACCTTTCACGGCTATTTTGGGTGGCGCTAAAGTCAGCGATAAAATTCAACTGATTGAGAGCTTAATGGAAAGGGCGCACTTTATATTAATTGGTGGTGGTATGGCTTATACTTTTTTAAAAGCGATGGGTAAAGAAATTGGTAACAGCTTGGTAGAAGAGGATAAACTTGAACTTGCCTTAGAACTGCTTGAAAAAGCCAAAGCACAAAATGTAAATATCGTGTTGCCACCCGATAGTGTGGTGGCAGATAAGTTTGATGCAAACGCAAATACCATGACGGTATCGAACGATCACATACCCGCCGGATGGATGGGACTTGATATTGCAGAGGAATCGGTTGACCTGTTTGGCAACATCATCCTTGGCAGCAAAACCATTTTATGGAACGGGCCTATGGGCGTTTTTGAAATGGAAAAATTTCATTACGGTACCCTGGAAATTGCCAATCTTGTTGCCAATGCAACAGCCAAAGGGGCATTCACCCTGGTAGGCGGCGGCGATAGTGTAGCAGCGGTAAACAAATTTGACCTGGCCGATAAAGTGAGCTATGTAAGCACTGGCGGTGGCGCTATGCTGGAGTATTTTGAAGGAAAAGAGTTGCCAGGTATTGCTGCAATTAATCAGGCATAGCATCGGTAAACAACAAATCAGTTATTGGATTTACCATTTGGTGAACCTTTTTCTATCCAATATTTTTTTAAGGTGAAAATTATGTCAGCCCTAGCCGCTAATTTTTAATGTATTCCAATGAACCAACAAGAGTGGTTATAAATGTCTACTAATTGACATAATGGCTGCCCACCACGCATTTAACAGCAACGGTCCGTTTATTGATTTGAAGAACAGTACATTTGAAAAAGTAAAAACTCTAAAAACAATGAACACAAAAAATTTAACGCTGATAGTAATTTTAGCTGCCGTACTCCTTTTGGGTGGTTGCGGTTGCGGGCAATACAATACTTTGGTTACGCAGGATGAAACAGTAAAAAACGCCTGGAATAATGTTCAAAGCGACTACCAACGCAGAGCTGACCTGATACCAAACCTGGTAGCAACAGTAAAGGGAGAAGCAAGTTTTGAGCAAAGCACACTCACCCAGGTTATACAGGCGAGAGCGTCTGCAACACAAATGAAAGTGGATGCAAATGATCTCACCCCGGAAAAATTACAGCAGTTCCAGCAGTCACAAGGTCAGTTATCGCAGGCACTAGGTCGTTTGATGGTGGTTTCTGAGCAGTATCCAAATTTGAGAGCAAACGATGCGTTCCGTGGATTACAGGCACAATTGGAAGGAACTGAAAACCGCATAAAGGTTGCACGTAACGATTTTAATAAAGCAGTTCAGGACTATAATGTGTCAGTTAGAAAGTTTCCTGCAACTATTTTCGCCGGGATGATGGGCTTTAAACCACGCACCGGTTTTACTGCGGACGCGGGCTCGGAAAAAGCGCCAAGCGTGAAGTTCTAATTGTAACTGTGTATAAATAATAACCTTGGGACTATTCTCATTTAGAAAGAAAAAGG
>JANPIA010000351.1:0-11838 GCA_031424735.1 Segetibacter sp. | reverse complement strand
TTTCCATCAGGCTTAATAAAAATGCAGGTCAACTATTTTCCGGCGGAATATTTTACCTCTTTTGTTGGAGTAAACTTCTCTTTTCCTGAAAGTGAAATGAAAGGTGTGGAGTACATGGGCAACGGTCCGTACCGTGTTTGGAAAAACCGGATGAAGGGTAACAAGTTTGGTATCTGGAACAAGACTTATAACAATACCGAAACCGGCGAACAATGGAACTATCCTGAGTTCAAAGGATATCACAGCAATATGTATTGGTGTAAGTTTATAACCACAGCACAACCTTTTACGGTGTACACAACGGATGAGGATTTGTTCTTCAGATTATTTACACCCGCCTGGAAAACCGACCAATGGCATAATTATGAACCCATATTTCCTTCTGGAGATATTTCTTTCATGCAAGGCATCAGCAGCATCGGCAGTAAAACACAACGCAACGAAACAACGGGCCCAATGGGTATAAAAAATATATTTTATGATTACGATAAAGATCCCGCCAGGGCGTTAAAAATCACCTTGTATTTCAATTTTTCAGAAAGATGATTTTGCATGGCAGCAACCCTTAAAATGCTTCATGCTAACTTTTCAAATTTTTTCCATGAAGAAAGTGTCAACGTTCGTATTGCTACTGGTTTGCTGCTGTCAATTACTGCAGGCGCAAACTATTGACAAGGCTGTTAATACCATTGATGTATTAGGCAGCTCCAAAATGCTTATTGTGCCGGAAGCATACAGAGTACAGATTTCCATCCAGGAAGAGGAGCAAAAAGTCAATTATCAAACAATCGGAAAAACACCGATCGACTCAGTAAAAAATACTCTCTTTAAAAATCTGAAGAAATATAACATTGAAGAAAGAGACCTGAAATTAAGTACAATGTCAAGTCAGCCAATTGGCCAGTATCCTTTCGTATTGAACAACATCCTGTACGAATTTCAAATTAAAGATAGAGACCTGGGAAAGCAACTCGTGGGTGAGCTTCGGTTTCCCGGCTTAAAAGGGGTTTTCGTAAGGGGAGTGTACACCAATGCAATAATGTCTGTGCAGGATTTATTGTATGAGGATGCTGTAAAAGACGCCAGTCGAATTGCGATAGCCCTTGCCAAAAAAATGAACAAGTCAGCAGGGGAGGTAAAGAATATTCAAATACTGGACAGGCAGTTTCCTTTTGCAAGAGACACTGAAGATTATTATACCGGTTACAGCCAGGCTAAATTTGAAATGGATCTTAAAGACAAATTTGCCACGTGTAACGTAAGGGTAATTTATGAGTTGAAATGAGGAAGCAATATTTAATGATATGAAGAAAGCCATGCCTAAAATGAAATTATTGTTCATAGTTTTTGTAAGTGTTTGTTTTATCTCTTTTGCCGATAAAGAGTCTCAACCAATACACCTCCAGAACCTGCGTACCGAAATGCTTGTCAACCCTAAAGGCATTGATACAAAAACACCGCGGCTCAGTTGGGAGATTACCGGGGAAGCACGTGGCATTCAGCAAACTGCTTACCAGTTGCTGGTTTCATCATCCGTGCTAAAATTAAATGCAAATGAAGGCGACCTCTGGAATTCAGAGCAAGTTTCTTCCAATCAATCTATACACGTTAGCTACAAAGGCACTGCACTTAAAAGCCGCACCGAATGTTTTTGGAAAGTAAAAACATGGACGAACAACGGGGAGAGCGAATGGAGCAAGCCGGCAAGTTTTAGCATGGGGCTGTTAGCTAAAACGGATTGGAAGGCAAAGTGGATAGGGCTCGACAGATCGTTCCCGTGGGACAGCGTTTCAAAGATGGCGCGGCTTTCTGCCCGGTATTTCAGGAAAAATTTTGAAGCAGGCAGGCAGGTTAAAAAAGCAACCGCTTACATCAGCGGATTAGGTTTGTATGAACTCTATATTAACGGTCAGAAAATAGGTGACCAGGTGCTGGCGCCATCCCCCACCGATTATACAAAAAGCGTTAAGTACAACACATTTGATGTTACCGATAAATTGAAACGTGGTACAAACGCCGTAGCAACGGTTTTAGGCAACGGCCGCTTTTTTACCATGCGGCAAAATTATAAACCGTTGAAGTGGCACACATTCGGTTTTCCAAAAATGTTATTGCAGTTGGAAATAGAATTTTTGGATGGCACAAGGCAAACCATTGTAAGTGATAATACATGGAAAGTTACCGCCGATGGGCCGATCAGAACTAACAACGAATATGACGGCGAAGAGTACGACGCAACAAAGGAAATAGTGAACTGGAATTACCCCGCTTTCAACGATAGCAAATGGTTGAATGCAGAATTGGTAAAAGAACCCGGCGGCAATGTGCTTGCTCAGATGAATGAGAACATGAAGGTGATGGAAACGGTTAGGCCGGTTTCTATAAATAAACTTAACGACACTCAGTACATCATGGACATGGGGCAAAACATGGCAGGTTGGATAAGGATGAAAGTAAAAGGAAAAAGAGGAGAAAAGGTCACACTTCGTTTTGCAGAAAGCCTTCAGCCTAATGGAGCTTTGTACACCGCAAACCTGCGTGATGCGCTGGTTACAGATGTGTACACGCTTAAAGGAGTGGGGGAAGAAACATGGTCGCCAACGTTTGTTTATCATGGCTTTCGTTATGTGGAAATAAACAATTATCCCGGTAAGCCATCCCGTGAGGATTTTATTGGTGAAGTTGTGTACGATGCTATGATAACGACCGGCTCATTCGAAACCTCTAACCAAACCATCAACCAGGTTTATAAGAACGCCTACTGGGGTATTCGTTCTAACTATAAGGGTATGCCGGTTGATTGCCCTCAACGCAACGAGCGCCAGCCATGGCTTGGCGATCGTACTACCGGTGCCTATGGTGAAAGTTTTATTTTTGAAAATTCGAAGCTGTATGCCAAATGGCTCGATGATATTGAAGACTCTCAAACACCCGAAGGAAGCATACCCGACGTGGCACCCAACTTTTGGCGATATTATAAAGACGATGTAACCTGGCCCGGCACTTATCTCACCATTGCAAACATGTTGTACAACCAATACGGCGATGCGCAGCCAATTATTCAGCACTATGCTTCCATGAAAAAATGGATGAACTATATGCGTGGCAAGTACATGACGAACTTTATGCTTACAAAAGATAGCTATGGCGATTGGTGCGTACCGCCTGAATCGCCGGAGCTTATTCACTCTAAAGATTCATCGCGCAATACTGATCCTAAACTGCTGGCAACGGCAACTTATTATCACATGCTGCAACTCATGCAACGTTTTGCAAAACTTACAGGAAATAACAACGATATAAAGGAGTTTGCCGACATCGCCACCAAATTGAAAGACGCTTTCAACAGCAAATTTTACAACGCTAAATCAAAGCAGTACAGCAACAACACGGTTACGGCAAACATTCTTCCGCTGGCGTATAATATGGTTCAAAAAAGCGATGAGGAGGCAGTATTTAAAAACATTGTTGATAAAACGATGAATGAAAATAAAGGCCACATCAGCACGGGAGTCATCGGAACGCAGTGGCTTATGCGATGGCTTACAAAATATGGTAGAGCAGACATTGCTTACAAGCTTGCAAGCAACCGCGATTATCCAAGCTGGGGCTACATGGTTGAAAATGGCGCTACCACTATTTGGGAGCTTTGGAATGGCAACACTGCCGATCCTAAAATGAATTCGCAAAACCATGTGATGTTGCTGGGCGACCTTATTGTTTGGATGTATGAAAATGTGGGAGGGATAAAAACCGAAGCGAATAACCCTGCTTTTAAGGTTATAGAGATGAAGCCGGCTTTTGATGGGCTTTCGTTTGCAAAGGCTTCCTATCAATCTATGCATGGCGTAATTAAGAGTGAGTGGGAGAGAAGTGGTAAGCAGTTAACATGGAATATTACCGTTCCGGCAAATGCAAAAGCAATGATTTATATACCTGCGATTGCTGCACACGATATCATGGAAAGCGGTAAGACTGCTGCAACATCTGCGGGAGTAAAGTTTGTGAAGATGGAAGACGATAGGGCGGTTTTTGAGATTGGGTCTGGAATTTATTCATTCACTAACCACCCCTGATTTTATGCTGCGCATAAAATCTGTCCCCTCCTTGAAAAGGAGGGGACACCTGTGCAGCACCTTGCTTATTTCTAATCAGCATTACTCGCAAACAACTAACCTGGCTTTCAGGGGTTGTTAACGTACGAATTAAAAACAAAAGCAAAATATTAACCATGAAAAAAGGAACGATACTTTCTGTAATTCTGTTTGTAAGCATGTTGTATTCGTCATTATGCTACACACAAACTTCTACATTCGCATCACAAACTTCAGAAGCAAGAACAAAGTCAGATGCAGAAGTTGATAAGAAAGCAGCCGAATGGATAACGGCTTTAAATCTTAATGATGCTTCAAAGGAAACAAGGTTAAAAGAAATAATTGCCACACATTTAAAAGCTGTTCGCGACTGGCACAACGAACATCCGCCATCCACCGTACCTGCCGGTATCAATCCTGTTACGGGAAATATGCTAAGCGATCTTGACAGGCAGGTAATAGCAAGTTCAGCAATGCCAAAGTCGGTACATGATAACCTTATGGCTGGTTTAAAGAAAGACCTTACCGAAGAACAGGTTGAACTGGTACTGGATAAATACACCATTGGCAAAGTTGCTTTTACATTGAACGGATATAAGTCCATTGTTCCAAACATTACGGAGAAAGAAACAGCAGAAATTTTAAAGAATTTAAAGCAGGCGAGGGAGCAGGCAGTTGATTATAAAAACATGAAAGAGATCTCTGCTATCTTCGAAATTTATAAGACCAAATGCGAACAATATTTAAATAACAACGGTCGTAACTGGCGGCAGATGTATAAGGATTACACGGATCAAATAAAAGCGAAGAAAGAAGCGGATAAAGCATCAACGAAAGCTTCACCGCCAAACCAATAGTGTTTGAACCTCCAGGTTCACTAAAGCACAAAGAAACACAAAGCCTTCGTGCAATTTCTTGTTCTTTGTGTCTTAGTAGTTCATGCCGCCGCGGTTGGTTATAATGTACAAGAGTGCGACGCAACAATGTTTAATAGCAGCATTCAGTTCGGTACAAAAACACACAATGATTTAATGATGTATAAAAAAAGTTTAACTCTTTCATTGCTGTTATGCGTTGCCTGCACTTCAGTGCATGCGCAAACAAAGCCATGGAAGAAAGGCATTGTAACGGAAGAATTTGTTTTCGACAAAGCACCCTTCCCCGAAAGCCATGCAGCCACTATAGCTGAAACGACCAAAGGACTGGTGGTGGCGTGGTTTGGCGGAACAAAGGAAAGAAATCCCGATGTGGAAATTTGGGTAAGTCGCAAAGTGAAGGGTAAATGGACAGCACCAGTTTCGGTAGCCACCGGTATACAAAACGACACGCTTCGTTACCCAACATGGAACCCTGTGTTGTATCAAATTCCTAATGGCGACTTGCTGTTGTTTTATAAAATTGGACCAAGTCCATCAACATGGAAAGGATGGATGAAGCGCTCGAAAAACAACGGGATAACGTGGAGTGAAAGCAATGCATTACCCGAAGGGTTCATCGGACCGGTAAAAAATAAACCCGTGTTGTTGAGCGGCGGCAAACTCATCTCTCCATCAAGCACCGAAGGGCACGGTGGCAGAATTCATTTTGAAATATCTAACGACTTTGGTAAAACCTGGCGCATGGTCGGGCCGATAAATGATGGTAAAGATTTCAACGCTATACAGCCAAGTATTTTGATTCATAAAGATGGCAAACTGCAAATTCTTACCCGTAGTAAAAGCCGGGCAATATTAGAATCATGGTCGGCAGATAAAGGTGAAACGTGGTCGCCATTAGTCCCCACAACCATGCCCAACAATGCATCGGGCGATGATGCTGTTACATTGAAAGACGGCAGGCATTTACTGGTTTACAATCATGCTTTGGCTCCCGGTGGAGAACCTAAAGGTCCGCGAACACCATTGAATGTTGCGCTATCGAAAGATGGTAAAACATGGTTTGCTGCCGCCATAATTGAAGACTCTCCTATAAGTCAATACTCGTACCCTGCAGTTATACAAGGTACAGATGGAATGGTACACATTGTATACACGTGGCGCCGGCAAAAAATCAAGTACGTAAAAATTGATCCTTCAAAGTTGGAGATGATAAAGATTGTTAATGGCGAGTGGCCGAAAATAAAAGGTTATAAGGCCCCGGGCACCGGCGAGATCACAAACGACTAAATATAAGTAGTTGAAAAAAATATTTATTACCATTTGCGGCTCATTGATTTTATTTTTTGCCCAGGCGCAAACTTCCGACGATGCATTTAAGCAACCGTTGAAAGAAGTTCTAGCGCAAATACAAAAGCAATTTGCCATAACCATCCGCTACGATTCAATTCTTGTGAAAGACAAATGGGTAAGCTATGCCGGCTGGCGCTTTCGTCCCGATGTGGAAAAAACACTCATCAACATACTTGCATCGCAGGATATAGCCTTTGCAAAAGAGGGGGACAAAAAATACAAACTCCAACCCTTCCAGTATCATTTAAAAACTGTTGAGGAGGGAAAAGAGCAACTGCAATATTTATCAACTTTATATAATGATGTTGAAAGTTGGGAGAAGCGCAATGCTGGGTTAAAAAGTTGCCTGTTAGCTGCGCTTCGTTTAAACAAAATGCCTGCACGTCCCACATCAAAACCAATTATTACCGGCATAAGAAAGTTTGATGGATATACTGTTGAAAACATTGCTATAGAAACGTTGCCAGGTTTATACGTTTGTGGTTCATTGTATCGTCCGGCAAAATTAAAAGGTAAAGTTCCTGTTGTACTAAATCCCGACGGGCATTTTTCAAGAGGGCGTTACCGCGAAGATTGTCAGTACCGTTGTGCCACGCTTGCCCGCATGGGCGCCATGGCTTTTAGTTATGATCTTTTTGGTTGGGATGGTGAATCGTTGTTACAAATAAAGTCAACCGATCATCGGCGCAGCCTGGTTCAAAGTATTCATGCGCTAAACGCCATGCGTATTCTCGACTACCTGTTAACTTTAAACGAAGGAGATCCAAACCGCGTTGCTATCACGGGCGCTTCCGGTGGTGGTAGTCACACCATGTTGATGACTGCTATTGATGATCGTATAAAATTAAGTGTGCCGGTGGCTATGTTATCGTCGTATCATAGCGGTGGCTGCCCCTGCGAAAGCGGCATGGGCGTTCATCTTTGTGGAGGCGGTACCAATAATGTGGAGATCGCTGCTATGGCTGCTCCCCGTCCGCAACTCATTATTTCCGATGGTAAAGACTGGACGCAAAATTTTCCTCAAAATGAATTTCCTTTCCTGCAACGGGTATATAGTTTTTACAACAAAACAGGTGTATTACAAAATGCCCATTTCCCCAACGAAGGTCACGACTATGGTACGAACAAGCGAAAGGCGATGTTTGATTTTATAGCGCAGCAGTTCAACTTGAATATAACTGCAGCCGATGAAATGAACGTGACTATTGAAAAGGAAACAGCTATGTATGTATTTGGCGACAAAGGTGATCGACTACCTGCAAATGCAATCATGGGCTTTGATGAGGTGATAAAAGTTTTTGAACAGGCTATTGATGTGAAATAAATTTATGTGCTAAGCATTAGTACAAACATGAAGCAGTCGTTGCGTCGCACTCTTGTACTAAATATCATTATTCAACATGAAAACAATTTACTGCATAAAAACATTGTCACCTCATTGCGAGCCTTGCCCAGCCTGGCGAAGCAATGACGAGAGTGTTAAGATAATTTTCGCTTGCTCCATAGGAGCAAAATCCTGGTAGTAGAAACCACAATAAATCATCATGGCTCCGTAGGTGCCGAATATGAATATCAAACAATGTTCTATAAATTTGTACTAATAGCGATCCTGCTAATTCCTTTCACCTTTGAATTAGGCGCCCAAACAAAAAAACAGCAGCGCTACAAAGTTGCCGTTATCGATCTCATGATACTCAAGCGCCAAAAGCTCGGCGCATTTCAACTAACCAAAGACATTGGCGCCGAAGGAGTAGAGGTTGATATGGGTGGGCTCGGCAACAGAATTACATTTGATAACCAACTACTGAAAGATTCTATAAGGCAACAGTTCCTCAGCAAAGCCAAAGAACTCAAACTTGAAATTCCTTCGCTTGCCATGACGGGTTATTATGCACAATCATTTTGCCAGCGAGCCGAGTTTGTACAGTCTATACAGGATTGTATCAAAACAATGAAGCTGATGCATGTGAAAATAGCGTTCCTCCCCTTAGGCGTGCAGTGCGACCTGGTAAAGAAACCAGCGTTGAAAGACTCTGTGGTGAGCCGTTTAAAAATTGCTGGTAAACTGGCGAAGAAAGCAGGTGTCGTCATTGGTATTGAAACAGCGCTGGATGCAAAAAATGAATTGCAGCTATTGAAAGATGTTAACTCGCCAGCTATAAAAAGTTATTTCAACTTTTCAAACGCTATAAAAAATGGCAGAGATGTGAGCGAGGAGCTAATAACTCTTGGCAGAAAAAACATCATTCAAATACATTGCACCAACGATGATGGCGTTTGGCTGCAGAACGATCCGAAGATTGACCTGAAGAAAATAAAAATGACTTTGGATAAAATGAAATGGAGCGGTTGGTTGGTTATTGAGCGTTCACGCGATGCAAAGGAGCCAACTAATGTAAAGAAAAATTTTAGTGCCAATACGGCGTATGTTAAATCAATATTTCAAACACCGTAATCTCCCCGTCATTGCGAGGAGGTACGACGAAGCAATCCCCAGCCGACTAATCAGCCTGTAGTTCTGGGGATTGCTTTACCAGAAAAAAATCGCGACAGGCTGTTCCTCGCAATCACGGGGAGTTAAAATTGAATTGTAATACAGGTTCTGCTTCAGATAATTTCTATCAAGAACTCCCCCGGTAATCATGCGCGCCTTTAAAATATTTTTTATCGTCATAGCAGCTATTTGGCTTAGTCCTTTTGTAGCTGCGACGCAGGTTTATGTTGCTACTGACGGCTCTGATAGAAGCGATGGCTCTAAGGAAAAACCTTTGGCAACGGTTGCGATGGCTTTGCGACAAATAAGAGAGATGCGAAGATTGAACGACGTTTCAATTAGTAAAGGTGCCAGCATAATAGTTGGCGAGGGCGTCTATCAATTAACTGAACCAATATTTATTCGCCCCGAAGATTCGGGTACGGAAGCAAGTCCAACCATCATAACATCAGCTGGAAAAAACAATGCGATACTTAGCGGCGGCATACGGGTAAACGGTTGGCGAAAAGCAACCGTAAATATTGCAGGTTTACCAAAAGCAGCACAAGGAAAAATTTGGGTAACCGAAGCGCCAATGATTAGTGGAAGTGTATTAGAGTTTCGGCAACTATGGATTAACAATGTAAAAGCCGTTCGTGCAAAGCAAACGATGGGTAGTAAGATGAACCGCATCCTTTCATGGAACAAGGAAACGGAAAGTTTCTGGATACCCAAGCCAATAATGGATGTTAGCGATGCCGACGGATTAGAGATGTTCATTCATCAATGGTGGGCGATCGCAAACCTGCGCGTAAAGTCAATAAAAGTACAGGGTGATAGTGCCAAGCTTACTTTCCACCAGCCTGAAAGCCGCATACAGTCGGAACATCCCTGGCCTGCACCATGGATATCGAAGAAGACGGGGAACTCCGCTTTTTATCTTTCTAACGCAATTCAATTTTTAGATGAGCCCGGCGAATGGTTTATAGATAGTAAGAACAGGAAGCTTTACTATTATCCTCGTGCCAACGAAAACATGCATACAGCAACTGTTGTAGCGCCAACTTTGGAAACATTGGTAAAGTTGGAAGGCACTATTGATCATCCTGTTTCCTATGTTTATTTCAAAGGCATTTCGTTTCAGCATACAAGTTGGTTACGTCCGTCCAAACAAGGTCATGTGCCACACCAGGCGGGTATGCCTATGACGGATGCTTATAAATTAAAAGTGCCCGGAACGCCTGATAAGAAAGGATTGGAAAACCAGGCATGGCTTACGCGACCCGCAGCAGCAGTTGAAGTTACTTATGCAAATCACACACGTTTTGAAGCCTGCCGTTTTGAACACCTTGCATCAACAGGGTTGGATTATAAACGCGGTACACACAATGATGAAATAAAAGGCAACCTCTTTAAAGATATTGGTGGTAGTGGAATTTTGGCAGGCGTATTTTCTGACGATGCCTTTGAAACGCATCGTCCGTATAACCCTAAAGATGAAAGAGAGGTTTGTACCAATATGCATATCACTAATAACCTGGTGACGGATGTTACCAACGAAGACTGGGGTTGCGTTGGTATAGGTGCCGGTTATGTAAAGGGAATTAGCATTGAACACAATCAAGTCAGCAATGTTTCTTACACGGGCATTAGCATGGGCTGGGGTTGGACGAAGACGATCAACGCAATGAGTAATAACCACATCTATGCAAATAAGATCACCCATTATGCAAAGCATATGTACGATGTGGCGGCTATTTATACTTTATCGGCGCAACCCAATTCTGTTATCAGTAACAATTATGTTGACAGCATTTATGTTGCACCTTATGCCCACGATCCCAACCATTGGTTCTATCTCTACACCGATGAAGGCTCTTCTTATTTTACGGTAAAAGACAATTGGTGCCCTGCAGAAAAGTTTTTGCAAAATGCAATTGGTCCGGATAATGTGTGGACGAATAATGGACCGATGGTGGCTGACAGCATTAAAGCGAATGCAGGTATTGAAACGAAGTATCAATACCTGCTAAAGGAGAAAACGGTAGACCGGAATTGGAAGATCAATCATTATACACCTGTAAAAAAACATTAAGAAGCTTTCTAAATTACTTTGGTTACCGGCGTTCGTTTTTTATGGCGTCATCGTCCGCCGTGGCGGATCACTTTATCGGCAAATCCATTGGTGATCTTCAGTATCATTTTTAATTACCAAAATAAAATTCAGACGGCTTATAATACCAATGTTATGCGAATATGCTCTTTAATGTTGCTGGTTCTTATTATGTTTTTTGGCGGATGCTGGGAGAACGCTAAATCAGGCATTGAAAATAAGTCTATAAATAAAGAAACGGTAGCTGAAAGTCCGGTAATAATAGAAATAATCGAAGGTAAAACAGGAGAATTAAATAGTGATACCCTCAAGCAATTCATTAAGCAAAACAGTGCTGATAACATTGAGTTTTATCAATGGAATAATCACTACGTGGTATTTGGAAATATAAGCGATGCTGAAACTACAACACAGCAAATCATCTCAAAATATCCAAACAGCAAGGTGAAGTTATATGATGATATGTTTTATGAATTTGACAAGCGAAAGCGTTGTTCGGATACCACCATTGCCAGGGAATGGAATGATATAATACTGACAGCAAATATGGTGAACGATACAAGCCTTCAAAATGAATACCTGGAGTATCATGCTACACAATTCGAGAAATGGTCCGAAGTTTCCAAAGGGTTTTGCAATGCTGAATTTCAGCGATTGTTGGTGTATAAGAATGGAAGGCAGTTAATGTTGGTGATCACCATCCCCGCCCATAAAACATTGGATGAACTGAACCCGAAAACAACAGAGAATAATCCAAGGGTAGATGAATGGAATAGTCTAATGAAAAAATACCAGGAAGGAATTGAAGGAACAAAGAAAGGGGAGACATGGGTGTTTTTGGAGAAACGATGAACTATGAATTATAAATGATGAATGAAGGAAGAGCATTATCATCGTCATTGCGAGGAGGAACGACGAAGCAATCTGCTT
>JANPIA010000350.1:0-5052 GCA_031424735.1 Segetibacter sp. | reverse complement strand
GTCTTTCAGCATTAGTTCCTTTGACACTACATGACCTTTAACAGGATCGTGCTCGTGCCGGTTAACACCATGAACATATACAGGCATACCATTCACAAGCAGGCGTGCATTTTTTATTTCCACTTTTCTAAAACCAATTTTTGCTCCGGTGTAAGTAGTGTTTCCATTTACGGTTAAGCTAATAACACTGTTGTACAAATAAGGTGTTTCAGCATTCCACTGTTTAGGGCGGACAACCGAACCTTCGAACATAATCTTCTGCATTGTGTCACTTCCGGTGGTTATTTGCTTCCGTTGCGAGAAAACAATGTTGCCTTCTTTATCGGCAATCTCCAGCGACAGCGTGGCCCCTTTTGGAAGCTTGCTAAACTGCCGGATATCGACAGCAGCATTGACAATACCGTTAGTGTATTGTGCATCTAAATCTGCATTGATAAAAAAATCCCAGATACTTACCTGCGGTACTGCAGTGAGATAAACATCTCTTTCAATACCAGTGATGCGCCAGAAATCCTGGTCTTCAAGATAGCTTCCATCGTGCCAGCGGAATACCTCCACAGCCAGCAGGTTTTTACCTTTTACCAAAAAGGGAGTGATGTTAAATTCAGCAGGAGATTTTGATGCTTTGGTCATCCCAGCTTTCTGACCGTTTATGTACACCACTGCATAGCCTGTAATGGAACCAAAGTGTAGCAATACATTATTACCCGCCCAATTATCCGGGAGAGTAAAATTTCTTCTATAGCTACCTACCGGATTGTTCTCACCAACAAAGGGAGGATTTTTTGGAAACGGGTACACCACATTGGTATATATGGGTATACCAAAGCCTTCTCTCTCCCAGTTAGATGGTACATTAATCGTGCTCCAGCTTGCATCGTTAAAGTTGGTTTGGTAAAAATTTTTCGGGCGGTTTGTATACTTGTCCGTATAATTAAACTTCCATTTTCCGTTTAGCGGCTGATGAAAAGAGGATGCTGCATACTCATCTTTTTCCACCTGGCTTTTATTAGCATACAACATGAAACTTGCACGGGGCGCTTCCTTCCTTTCATCAAGTATGGCAGGGTTTTCCCAGTCGTTGTTACGCTGTTGTGCAAACAGGCTTTGTGATAAAAAAATTAACCAGAAAAATTGTAGATACTTCATTGAATATTTTTATGCATAAATAAAAGACACCTGAACATCGTGAACATTCATTTTGAAAATCATGTGACATGTCATTAGCTTTTTCATTTTCCCTCAATAACAATTTGCCCTTCGCTTTGTCCTTCACCTTTCACATTCACTATTATTTTCCCGTTGGCTTTAGGTCGTACTATCACCAACCATTTTTCCTCGGAATGTTCTATGCTTCGGTTTTAGAAAGCTTTGGATGTCATTAGGATTTGTACTTGCGGTTGCTGCAATTTCTCCATTGCATATGGTAATGTTTTTTCGAAAGCTTTTACAGCCCCTGAACAGAAATACCTGTTTTTTCTAAATATCTATTGCTTGCTAAACGTTCCTTTGAAGTTGTTTAAACGATAGAAATAAATACCTGGTAACAGTCTCGAAACATCGAGACGAGCTATAGGGAATGCGCCTACATTTGATTGAAACACAATCCGTCCGATGGCATCTGATATTATCAGCGTTCCACTCAATTTATTTCCGTTTCCATCAATGGTAAGTATATTACTGACAGGGTTTGGATACAACGTTACTACCGGCGCTGATATACCAAACTGTACTGACTTAATTGAAGAGTAATCGGAGCCTCCGTTAACATCTATCTGCTTCAGCCGGTAATAGTTTATACCTGTTAATGGTAAAGGATCAATGAAGGTGTACCAGCTTTGCGAACTGCTATTTCCTCTTCCTTTTACGAATCCAATTTTTTGAAAGTTGGTTCCATCCTTGCTCCGTTCTATCGCGAAGCCATCATTGTTCCCTTCAGTATAAGTATTCCAGTCTAACCGGACTTTGTTTTCATGTGGTCGGGCTGTAAACGAGCCCATTTGAATGGGTAACAAATTATCTAATACTACTTGCAACGATGATGCTGTTGTAGCCGCACCTAAGGCAATATAGGCATCAAATGAACGGATGATTGGCTGTACTGAAGATGTTGTTCTGATAAAAGAAGGTGTACCGTTATTAATTGAAAGGTAATAACTGCCTAACGGAACTTTAATTCCTATGTATACTGCATTTGTAATACCTACGGGCGGGTTGGCTAATGGCGTTATGTTACCTGAACCTGCAAATTCAAATGTTCCTGTTCCATTCACCAGTACGGGTGTATTAGCAGGAATTACTCCGGTTGTAATTCTAGTTCCTTCTATTCTGGCGTTTATATATTGCACGGTGTAGGCATTCACTCCAGCCGGAAGGCTTACCTGGAAGGGTAATACCAGCATTTTATAGCCATTGAGCGTGGCAGTAAATTTAGCAACATTAGCGGTAAAACTAAGCGGCGAATAAAAGTCTCCACCCATATCCCGTAGTTCAAGCTTATTGCAAACCCCGGCATTAACAATATTATTTTTACCGGTTAAATCTGCAGTTGAAACATAGTAAACAGAGTTCTTATTGACCGCAGCGGAATCCCAGTTTGTTTGAGAAGATATGCCCGTTACGTCTCTGAAATCGAGTGAGGTGAAAGTGGTGTCATCAAGACAGTCAAGCAGGTTACCATCTGTATTGCTGTAAGGCCCTGAAAACTTGTAGCCTCTCTCGTTTCCTACCGCAAAGAACACATTGTTGAACTTCATGGTTAAAGCAGAGGAAAAATTACCGTTGGTTATACTAAGAACTCCTTTACAGCCTTCGAGAAGCACATTTTCTGAAATGTCGATTACCCAATCGAAATTATTTCTGAGGTTAAAATTTACTGTACCATAATTGTGTGACCTTACCTGATCGGCGTTGTTAATATAATAAAGCGTGGTATTGGCTGATGTGTAGTTTAACGAAGAGGAAAGACTCTCCACGCGGAACACTAGTCTATTAAATTTACCACCCAGCGGCAAGTAACCATTGTTAGCATTTTGATTAGTACTGATAAGGGGCATATTATTCAGGAATGTTACCGTTTTGCCGCTTAACCTGTACGCCGTACCGAATGCAGGATTGGTTGGGGTGAGGCTATCGATCTTAGCATAATTTATTAATTCGCCGGTCATGAGCGAAGGAACCAGATCGCCTGTTTTGGCGAATACAAGCGTGGTAACACTTGAAGCATTGATCGGAACTTTAGGACGATTGGTTTGAGTAAAGTTAATAACTGTATCAGCCATGTTAAGGGCTACAGTTGTTCTGATCACTCTCCCTGAACTTATCAGAAACGGTAAGTCTACCGCAAGATTATAGGCATTGGCTGAAGGATTATTGACGATAACAATTACACTATCGCCGGTCACCGATAAATAGGATGTGCCATATAATGTTCCGGAAAGATCGTTCCAGGTAGCTTGCACCCGGGTTGATCCTGTTACATACTTTGCATAATGAGAAAGAATTCTTCCACGCTTAGTAATCTCTGAAGTCTGCGTGCCGAAGGTGCCATCGCCCATCATTGCGTAATAGCGTTTGGTAGCGTAATGTATCCATGCATTCATATTAGCCTGCATTGCATCGTTTACTGCACCTGCGAAGTTGAATGCATCGGTTGTCCAGCTAAAATCGCGACCCGTAGTTAGATTAGCGTTCCAGTTAATCAGGTACTCAGTCATCCACGCTTCTTTGCCCTGTGCCTGTAAGTTTTTGAAAGCCGGCTGAATACCACTGTATTGATGGGCACCATAGATGTCGAATTTAGGTAGCACATCTGCAGCATTCAAAGCATTGGAATAATTGTCTGTAGCCCCCACGGTTTCCGGAGCCATCACCTTACAACTGATCAAATGGCGATTCTCCTTTAAAAACTTGGTTATTTGTGCAGGGGTCCAAAAACAGCCTGCGTAATCAACCTGGTAATCAGGTTCGTTCTGTATAGATATCGCATCCAGTTCTACTCCGTTGTTTCTTAACAACACTACAAAATTGTTAAGGTAGTTGGCGTAGTCTGCATAATGTTCCTCTTTCAGATGAACGGTTCTTTTTACACCCATCTCATCTGTATAGGCGGAACCTATAATATTGTATGTTTTCCATTGAGTAGGCATTGACCAGGGTGAGGCAAAAATTTTCACCCCTAATGAGCTTGCTAATTGCGCGGTTGGTATTACCTGCGCCCAATTGTTTTCGCCGGTCGGAATGTAAATCCGCATGATGTTATAGCCAGCCTCGCTGGTTGCGCCCCACATCTTTCTGATTTCCATTTCCGACATGTAATTATAGCCAAATTGCGGGCTATTCACAAACCCTCCGAACCCGGTTATTTTTTGATGGGCCACGGTTTTATTGACCTTTACTGTTGCATTCTTTACCTGGGCCAGTAAAACGCTTTTCATGAAAGTTGCTATAACAAGCAATGCACACGTGCTAAAACACCGGAGTAGTTTTTTTTTCATTTTGACAAGCTTACCGTGTTTATAGGGAACATTATTTGGAATCTTTAATCTAGAATTTTTTTTAAAACGAACTTTCGATTCTCGTTTCAAGGGGTGTTTCTTATCATTATAAACCGACAATTCTTTTTGATCATAGTCTGCTCAATCGAATAAATTAAATCATCGCACTACCGCTCACCAATCACTTCTTCACAACTGCCTGAGTACCCGTGTAGACTACTATTTTTGCTCCTGTAGTAAGGTTAACTCCCGTACCGTTTTTTTCATTTACCCAAACAATATTCAATACATGCTTTTTCAATGCGCCTGTGTACGTGCCTTGTTGCTTATCTATTGTTAGGGTTTGTTGTTGCTCACTCCATTTAAAAGGAATCACCTTGTATTTTCCTTTTTCATAATTATAATTATCTCCCTCATCACTGTACAAATTAAACTGCCCATCAGCACCTGTATATACTCGTACTTCTAAAGTATCCATTGGTTTTTCTGAAGTGTACTGCATGAGCTTACCCATCGGAACGATAGAACCTGCCTTTACGAAAAGAGGGATTTTATC
>JANPIA010000349.1:0-5383 GCA_031424735.1 Segetibacter sp. | reverse complement strand
GTTTCCCACATGATATGTATGGGGTATATTTCATTTTCAAGGCAAACTTGTTTAAAGCTGATGATCCGGCGGGCAACATCTTTTTCAGAATTTAAACCTCCGTGGAGGTAAAGCATCACCCTCTTTTTCTTCCAGGTTTTAGAGAGGGTTCCAATGGTTTCAAATAAACGGATGATATCTTTTTCTGTGGTCCAGTAAGCGCCGGAGTCCGATAGAAAACCATTATTGCCAACGTTCACTACATAGGGTCGTATTTCTTCGAGCGGTATGGTTTGGGAGGCACGTTGTTTACCGGCAGCGGTATCTGCAAACCCTTTATCCCACAGGTTTACATCAATGGGTACACCCAACTGCGCTACCCAGCAGTCCGATGCATGGAGCATCCAGTCTTCGTAAGGCAGCAAGGCAAAACCATTGGTACCCCATTTTTTACCCCACGAGTTTTGAATGATGAAACCTTCTTTCGTATAACCTACTACCGCAATGGCATGTCCACTGTCTGCCCGTCCTTTGCGTTGTATGAGCGGCAGTGTTATCTTTTTATTTTTTCCGTTGAGGTTATAATTATACGTTCTGGAATCATCTTTGGGATCGTCCCATCCTTCATGAACCATAATGGTAGCATATAAAATTCCGGATTCAAGCAAGGCGCTGTGCATATCCCTAACCTGCTTATGCATCACACGATAGTAAGCTCCAGCCGGTATCAGCAAACCCTCCTTTGCTTTTTGTTCATCCAGGTTAGAAGGACCCATAAGCGTATCGGGCCATAATTTTCTGTTGACAACCCCATGTGCCACCCAGCCTTTCATGGTACCCCTGGCAGAAGAGCCTTCGTAATCTTCGCCTGGCCACTCATCGTAACGCCTGGCCATTTCGTATAACATTCGCGGACTGACTGAATTTTCAGCGAAGTCTTTAACAGCATAGCGGCCGTTCGCTGAAAGATGATAGTTGATGTTGGCAGCCATGGCAAAACCAGTGCAGGCACCCTCTTCGCCCTGGTCTAGAATCAAGGGTACGTTATCGCAATTAATGATCTCGTCGGGCAGAGCGGTGAGTTTTGGTTGATAAAACCAGTCGCGTACATCTATCTTATCGGGGAATGCATCCGTTTTTCTCCTGATCTTTTCGGCTGCAGTTTTTTTTGCGGGAAGATCACGTTGCTTTTTTGCAGAAGGGCGCGTGGTTTTTGGGAACGATGTTTCGGTAGCCATAGTAGTTTTAAATAGATTGCTTTATTGAGCTTTTCTTGGATCACCATTCAGTAAACTTCCGGTTAGTGCAAAGTAGGCGTCCGATGTATTTTTGCCTGCTTTGCCATCATCCATTAAATGTGCACCGGCAAGGTTCAGCGCTCGTTGCAACTCCTGTGCTTTTGCAACAAAGCGGGATGGCGCATAGGTTACAATGTCGCCCAATTGTTTTATCAGCGTGAGTCGGTCAATCAACCCGATAGTGATGAGCTGCTTTTCCGCCATCCTTCTCAGCAATACTGCAGCGCCCATTTGTTTGGAGCCTGCATTGGGATCGTACTTACCATCTTTTACAAACTTTCCTTTAGTCCAGTGGTTACTATAGCTCCATAAATAAGGAGAGTTTATAGGCGTAGAAAGATTGCGATAGCCATAACCATTATAGCCTTCCAGTTTATAAAGCATACCGGGTACACTCCAGTCGGCCCACTTATCTATTTTGTCCACTATCAAGGCATCTTCGGCGCTTGCCTCCCAGGTAAAAGGCGGAGTTCCGGTTAATGGTCTGCCCTTGGGAACCTGCACAGTCCGCGCACTTAGCGGATCGCCATTGTGTAAGTGTTTATTAAAACTCAGGCTGCCTTCCATGCAATGCACTATGGCGATAAAGTGCCAGGGTACATTAAGTTTGTTACCTACATTTTCGTAGCGGCTTTTATTTTTTTCCATAACACTTATAACACCGTTTATCTCCGGGTATTTTTCCTGTCGGATTACGCAGGTATCAAATAATCGTTTGTATTCTGATTGTAGGGCCGGGTTGTAAGAAACTGCCATAATATTTTTTTATGAATGATGACGAATGAAATAAATTGTTCACGGAGAAAAGTGATATCTACCTCTAAAGTCTTAAATGACAACTGCATTGTCAAGCAGGGAAAGAAAATACTGTGTTTGAGGAGTTCCGCAATAACGTTGCTGCGGTGGCATGTTTATACATTTTTAGAAAAACTGAACGCTTAAATTTTTTGCTGGAGGCCGTGCCTGCGGGCTTTGTTGCGGGATTATAAATTTTTATTTTATTGTTACTGGTTGCTCTTATTACATTGGTCATTTAGTTTATAGAAAAGTTTAGAAAAAACAAATAAGATATGTGCACATTAAAATTTACAGGATTTTTTGCCTTGCTGTTTTTTTATTTGTTGTTTGTAAAAGTGATATGCCCGTTAATAAGCCTGAACGTTGTTACGCAAAGCTTTCGGGTATTTTCACACCAGCATCAGTATCCATTAATTAGAATTTGTGTGGTAACAGTAGAAGCTATTGGTTATTATTTTGTTCTTTAAAAACACAATTGCCAAAAGCCTGTTGTTATCTTTAATTGCCAACCTATGGATTTACGGAATTGTCTTAAATACTTTTATGAAAGGATTGCTGGTTATAATTTTGATGGGATGCAGTTCAGCAATTGCACAGCAAGACAGTTGTAAAATGTTTCAGCAACTGGCAGCCCTTGCACGCACCGGTGAGGTTGCATCAAAGCAGGTAAATGCTGCCACGGTAACCGCGTACATGGCGGCTATCTTTCCTTGTGTTGCAAACGATAACAATACATGGTATTACAGGTTGGATACAATCGACAAAAACGTACTGTGCCAGCTATATTCATCCGATTCACTTTATGGGTCAATATTACCTTCCGGCATAGCAGGCGAACTTGTATTTAAAATGGAGAAATTAAACGGGCCCAACCCGGTAACTTTTCAGCCGGCAGCCTGGTACAATATTCTGCAAACCCCCTTTCCTGTTCGAACTCAATCGGTGGAAAAAAATAACAGTGCCGGTATAAATTCTGCTGCCCGCCAAACGGCAACGCTAAATTTAAAAACCGATTTTTTTTGTAAGCAGATCAGACAACTGGTTGCGGAAGCATCTATCAATTTTAATAACATCTCCAACGCATCTACTCACCGCGGCAATTCGGTTGCAAACTATACCAGCAGCACTACCCTGCAACAAAACCAGTTGAATAACTATATTGAAGCAGACAACGTGAAGCGCCGCCTGCGCTACACAGAAATTATAGATGACCCGGGTTTTTCAGTTGCACTGTTTGATCAATGTATGGCAAACGCTGCAGATGCCGGTTCATGGAAAAAGCAAAAGATCGCCGGTGGGTTAAAGTACCGGAAACAATTGGTGGAAGTAATCCTGCTTCCGGCATCGGTTGCAAAAAAAAGAGGAGCAGTATTAGTTATCTCAAAACAGTTCAGGTGAATTTTGTAAACAACTATTTGTATTCCAGACTAAGTATGAACACGTGAAAAAGGATTGCTGCAGTTATAATTTTACCACAAAGCCAACGCCATTTTCAGTAGAACTGATGTTTACTTTTTCAGCCATTTTATAAAGTTGTTTTCCGTGATATTGGTGAAGCACGTACATCAGAGCATCAAACATTAGTAGAACCGAACCCTGCAGCATAACACTCTCTCCATACCCTTGTGATCGTTCCGGATTTTTTGCTGAAGTCTTTGCTCTTTCCCTCATGTAAAGCCCGCCGGCTATATATGCAACATCAATCCCCACATTAGCGAGAAAAACTTTCTCAATGGAAGATTGTTGTTTTAACGACTGAGTAAAGTTGAGTCCTGCTTCCTTCTTGGCAGAGAAATATCCAAAAGCGGAAAGCCCAAGTGTAACGCCATTCCAGATCGCATTCATACGATGAAAATATTTGGTAGATCCATGTGTTTGGGAAGATGCAATGGTGCCATATACAATATTAGCTGCTGACCAACTGCCAATCGCAAGCAATCCCTTTTTGTTTATTTGTTGTCGCCGCTGGTTGAATAAGTCCAGGTTTTTTTGCTGTGGGAAGGCTGCTTCGCATAGCAGCAACACAAAACACAAGGTGAGTAGCGTTTTCATAAAAGATAAACGAACCATTCCCTAAGGAGGTTTTTTATGGACATCTTATTCGCAATGGTTTTATAATTTGGTAATGTGCAAATGAGACCTCGCGGCATATGAGCAATTCCGAAGTAAGAGAAATAGCTGCAGACACAACGGAAGTACAAGTGTGCGACGCAACAATGTTGAGTAATAAACAAATGCCGGGAACCAAAATTTTAAAACCGGATATGCACTACACCTGTTAGCAACGAAACCAATAACATAACCAGCGTTGTACCGATCGCCCACTTGAGTGTGTGGCGCTGGTGATCGCCAAAGTTTACACCGGCAAGCCCTACCAATAAATAGGTAGAAGGGACCAGGGGACTTAACAGGTGCACAGGCTGCCCGAGTAACGATGCTCGTCCCATTTCAGCCGCTGAAATACCGAAGTGGGAAGCAGCTTCAGAAATGAGCGGAAGTATGCCAAAGTAAAAGGCATCGTTACTGATGAAGAATGTGAAAGGCATACTGGTGATGGCAGTGATCACCGGCATGTTTGGCCCCAGCGACGGTGGAATAACATTTACAAAGGATGACGCCATTGCGTCCACCATTTGTGTTCCGGATAAAATGCCGGTGAAGATGCCTGCAGCAAACACCATAGAAGCGACCGACAATGCATTGCCGGCATGCGCGGCTAACCGTTTACGCTGATCATCCATTTTAGGATAGTTAATAATCAATGCCAATGCAAAGGCGATCATAAACAAGATGGCAAGCGGCAAAATGTTCATGACCAACGCAACCATTAAAGCCAGCGTGAGCAGCAGGTTAATCCATATTAGTTTGGGGCGTTTTACATCATCGGCTTCTGGTACAGCTAGTGGCTGCTCTGTTACATCAAATTGCAATTCCGATATGCCCAGTCTTTTCCTTTCCTTCTTTCCAAAAATAAAAGCGACAAACAACACCCAAAGCGTGCCGGCAACCATCGTTGCAATCAAGGGAGTAAAAATTTCAGATGCATCCATCTTTAGAGCACTCATTACCCTGGCGGTTGGTCCTCCCCATGGAAGTATATTCATAACACCACCACTTAACATGATAACCGTTGTGAGGATGAGCGGGTTTATTCCTAAGCGTTTATATAGAGGCAACATAGCTGCTACTACAATCATGTAAGTGGTTGCACCGTCTCCATCCAGCGAAACCATGATGGCTAACAAAGCCGTGCCCACAATTACTTTTAGCGGGTCGCCTTTTACAATTTGTAAAATTTTAGATACCAG
>JANPIA010000348.1:0-3436 GCA_031424735.1 Segetibacter sp. | reverse complement strand
CCGCAAAGTAACTTTCACTTTTTTAACGACAACCACGAATGGCTGCAGGTTGATAAAGTTGGACATGCCTACAGCGCTTACATTGAAAGCTATGGCAGTAGCGAAATATGGCGATGGACCGGCATCAACCGGAAGAGCAGGATTTTATTGGGTGCGCTCAGCGGCGCAGGTTATCAAACAGTGATTGAAACGTTGGATGGCTTTAGTGCAGAATGGGGCTGGAGTTGGGGCGACTTTACGGCAAACGTTTTTGGTAGCGGCCTGTGGGCTTTGCAGGAAATTGCATGGGACGAACAACGCATTCGCTTCAAATATTCATTTCACAAAAAAAACTATGGCTCGCAACAATTAAATATGCGTGCAAATGAGTTGTTTGGTAAGAATACTTCGCAACGCCTTTTAAAAGATTACAATGCCCAAACTTATTGGCTAACCGCTAACCTGAAATCGATTCTGCCAAAAAGTAATTTGCCCTCGTGGCTAAGTATAGCGGTGGGTTACGGTGCCGAGGGAATGTTTGGTGCAGAGCAAAATATAAAGATCAATGAAAACGGTGTTACTACTTTTTACCGTCCCGATATAAAACGTTACCGCCAATGGTACCTTGCCCCCGACATTGATTTTACAAAAATCAAAACAAAAAATAAAACGCTGAAGTTTGTGCTAGGTGTTTTAAATGCTTTCAAGTTTCCTGCCCCATCGCTCGAATTCTCCAACCGGAAAATACGATGGAACTGGATACATTTTTAATTATAAAAGATATGCGCCGGTTACTTTACCATCTTCAACTTCTACCTGTATGTGATCCTGTAAAGTGGTTGCAACCGATAGTCCAACATAGTCTGGCTTTATTGGGAAAGCTTTGTGCATACGCTCTACAAGGCAAAGTGTTTGTATTCGTCTTGGATAAAATTCAAGTAACGGTTTCAATGCATAAAGTAAAGTTCTGCCGCTGTTAGCTACATCATCAACCAGTATAATATTTTTATTATCGTATGAAATGTCTTCGCTAAATTCTACCGCGGCAGGTTGCTTTTTATTTAAAGTACAGGCAATAATTTTTATTTCACGATGATTTGCAGGCGCAAGCAGGTCGAACATTATTTGCGCTATAATAAACCCGTTTTCTTTAATGCCTATCAATACAAGGGGCTCCCCGTCGTCGCTAAGTTGTTCCCTGATCTCAAGCGCCATTCGCTCCATTTTTTTTTGCGCAACATCCCTTGTCAGAATACAGTTCATTTCTTTCATACTTCCTTTTTTCAATCGCACAAATTATACATTCCTTTATCAAAAAACATCAATGGTTAATAACAACGATGGCTGCACAAATCCTTTACCTTAGCAATTAAATAGTGCCTATGCAAATTGTTTCCCAGGTTTTGTTTGTAATGCTGGCAGTGGTGGCTACCTGGCTGTTTGCCAAAAAAGCCCACGACATTCGCAAAAATATTTTATCGGGCAGAAATGAAGACCTGCACGTAAATATGGGAGATGGAATTCGGAACGTTGTATTGCTTGCCCTGGGGCAAAAAAAAATGTTTAAATATCCACTCGTTGCCTTCATGCATTTTATTATTTATGCGGGTTTTATTATTATCAATATAGAGGTTTTGGAAATTGCCCTGGATGGCATTTTTGGAACGCACCGTTTGTTTGCCGGGACATTGGGCAAAGGGTATGGATGGTTGATAAATAGCTTTGAGTTTTTAGCAGTTGGTGTAATAGCAGTCTGTGTTGTTTTCCTTTTGCGAAGAAATGTGTTGAAGCTGAAACGTTTTATGAAAAATGAATTAGACGGTTGGCCCCGCAGCGATGCCAATTATATTCTTATTACCGAAATCATTTTAATGACGTTGTTCCTAACCATGAATGCAAGCGACCGAGCATTGCAATTACGCGGCAATGACCATTACATACAAACGGGTGATTTCTTTTTTTCAGGATGGATAGCACCTATGTTTTCGGGGATGAGTGATAGCAGCTTAGTAGCGCTCGAAAGGACCTGCTGGTGGTTGCACATCACTGGTATTTTGGCGTTTCTAAACTATCTCCCCTACTCAAAGCATTTGCATATTTTATTGGCTTTTCCCAATGCATATTATAGTAGCAGTAAACCAAAAGGCAAGTTGCAGAACATGCCATCCGTACAAAACGAAGTGTTGTATGCAATGCAACCAGAACTTGCGCCAACTACCGCTTCGGACACACCCATAAAATTTGGCGCAAAAGATGTTGGCGACCTTAGCTGGAAAAATTTACTGGACGCATACGCCTGTACAGAATGCGGACGATGCACTGCCGCCTGCCCTGCAAACATTACCGGCAAGTTGTTAAGTCCGCGAAAGATTATGATGGACACACGCGACCGGATGGAAGAGATTGAACGAAATAGGAAGCAAAACAAACAAGTTCAGGACGATGGCAAAACTTTACTACGCGATTATATTACCGAAGAAGAATTGCGGGCCTGTACAACCTGCCAGGCTTGTATTGAAGAATGCCCCGTAAGCATTAACCCTCTCGACATTATTGTACAATTGCGGCGTCACCTGGTAATGGAAGAAAGCAATGCGCCGGCAGAATGGAATGGCATGTTCAGCAACATAGAAAACAATTTTGCCCCCTGGAAATTTTCACCAGACGAACGGGATAAGTGGGCGACGGAGATGAGTTAGAACGTAATGATTTACGTTGTAATTGATAAGTGGTGAGTGGTGAGTTGTTTTGAGGGAGTTTTAAGTAGAGGATCGTTTTAATTAGCAATTACTAAAAACAATGCTCCATTGCCGCATTGAACTAATGACAAGAGACCAATGACAAAAAAGAAGATCATACCACGGGATATAAGCTGGCTTAGCTTTAATGCAAGGGTATTGCAGGAAGCCAACGACCCCACCGTTCCGCTGAAAGAACGGATTCGTTTTCTCGGCATCTTTTCAAATAATACGGATGAATTTTTCAGGGTACGGGTGGCAACCTTACGGCGAATGATGATGCTTGGTAAAAAGAATATGCACCTGGAAGAAGACCCCCAACAAATACTGGATGACATTCAGTTGATAGTGCTGCAGCAACAAAATGAATTCAACCGTATTTGGGAGGGCATACTGGAAGAATTGAAAACACAAAAGGTTCATTTGGTAAGCGAAAAACATTTGGTGAAAGAACAGCAGGAATTTGTAAAAAAATATTTTGAAGAAGAAGTGCGCAGCAATGTGATTCCACTGCTGGTAGAAAGCATTCCAACCTTCCCGTACCTGCGCGAAAAATCGTTGTACCTCGGCGTGGTGATGCGCAAAGAGAACAGCGCTTACGAACAGAAATACGCCCTTATTGAAGTGCCTGCGAATGTAGTGGGCAGGTTTGTATTGCTGCCGTCAAAACCAGGCGAACACCACATTATATTGCTCGAAGATGTGATCCGGTTTAACCT
>JANPIA010000347.1:0-19414 GCA_031424735.1 Segetibacter sp. | reverse complement strand
CTATCGTGTTTGCGCCAAAATATCTTGCGGCAAAAGTTACCACCATGCCCGAGTTTATGGGCAACCGCTATGGCGAGTCAACCCAAACTATTTTGGCTTGGTACGCACTCATTAAAATACTGATATCCTGGTTGTCGCTGGGCTTATTTGCGGGTGGCTTTTTGGTGCGACAAATATTAGGAATACCCATGTGGCAATCGGTAACCGTGCTGGTGTTGTTTGCAGGGCTATTCACTTTTGCCGGGGGCTTGAAAGCAATTGCAAGGGTGAATGTTTTTCAAATGATATTACTGATAGGAGTATCACTAACACTTACCATTTTAGGCATTATGAAGGTGGGCGGTATAGCTGAAATATATCATCGTACACCCGGTGAGTTCTGGAACTTGATACACCCGGCAAGCGATAAACAGTATCCTTGGACTGCAATATTGTTGGGTTATCCTGTTGCTGCTGTTGCATTTTTTTGCACCGACCAGGCAATGGTGCAATCGGTGTTGGGCGCAAAAAATTTAGAGCAGGGTCAGCTTGGGGTGAGCTTTATTGGTTGGCTGAAAATATTATCGCTGCCCTTGTTTATAATAACAGGCATCATCTGTTATATCCTCTTTCCTAATTTAAAAGATCCCACCGAAGCATACATGACGATGGTAACAAACCTTTTCCCCCCAGGCATGAATGGGTTGGTAATAGTTGTATTGATAGCGGTATTGGTTGGTACCATCGGTTCCTCGCTTAATGCACTAAGCACGGTATTTACAACCGATGTGTATGTAAAAAAGATCAACCCAAACGCAACCAATAAACAGATGATCAGGATGGGAAGAATAACTGTGGTTGCGGGTTGTTTGTTTGCCATCGCAATCGCATTGGCGATTGATAGCATCAAAGGGCTGAACCTCTTCGATGTGTTTCAATCGGTGCTTGGTTTTATTGCGCCGCCGTTATCAGTTGTGTTCCTGCTCACTGTGTTTTGGAAACGCACCACGCGCAAAGCAGTCAACACTATTCTCTCGGTTGGTTCTGCATTTAGTCTTGGTGTTGGCGCCACCTATTTATGGATACTGCCCTCCGACAAGTATAGTTTTTGGCCCCATTATTTGCTGTTGTCGTTTTATATTTTCGCATTTCTTTTTATCGTTGCAGTCATCATATCGTTGTTCGATACCAGTGCTATCACAGCCGATACAACCCATTCGGATGAAGTCAATCCGATTAAGCCAACCAAACGCGTATGGCGTTCATGGATACTGCTTGCCATCGTTATGGTTGCACTATATATTATTTTTAACGGGCACTGATAATGCAAAATGTAAAATGCAAAACAACTCATAACTCCTAATTCATAACTCATAACTGCTTACATGTTGAAATATTTTTTTGGTACCCAACTGCAGAACCTTCTTCAACAGCCGTTGCGTCGCACTCTTGTACGGCATAACCAGCGGTCTTCATTGCGAGGAGGAACAGCCTGCTCCAAGCTAGTTTCGGAGACGAAACCACACCTCCCCGTCATTGCGAGGAGGAACGACGAAGCAATCCGCTCTCAAACAATAAGCCTTTTAACTATCGAAAAGCAGATTGCTTCGTTCCTCGCAATGACGCGGGTACCAAGAACAGCCATTTACCGCTTTGCTATTTTTTCATTTTTCATTTTTTATTTTGCATTAGCCAACGCACAAAAAGCAACCTGGATATGGTACCCCGGCGATTACGAAATATGGCTCAGCAACCAAATGCAAAACCGGCGAACCGATCGTGGTACCTTCTTCCCTGTCTTCTGGAAGGTAGACAGCCATTATCCACTCATGGATTTTCATAAAGATTTCAACCTCACACAACCCGAAGAAGTTGCCATTTATGCCGAAGGAAATTATAATGTAAAGCTCGATGGAAAACCCTTTGAAGGAACTCCGAAAACTATAACTGTGCCCGCAGGCAAGCATAAGATCAATGTAAAAGTTTTTAACCAGGGCAATGTACCAGCGATATTTATAAAAGGCAAAACCATCGCATCCGATGCAAGCTGGCTGGTAACTTTTGAAGACAAAGAGTGGATTGATGAAACCGGGAAAACATCAGACGTCTCCGCCACTAAATGGCTCAACGCCGGCAGTTGGAATTTCAATGATCCATCTAACAAACCATCTGCTTTTAAATTTCCCAGAACTCCCCAGCGCGCAGTAAGTGTAACAAAAAATGGCGAAGGGAAATTGATAGATTTTGGTAAAGAAACTTTTGGTTTCATCAAACTTCATGGAATAAAAGGAACAGGCAATGTCACCATCTTTTATGGTGAATCGAAAGAAGAGGCATTGAGTGAACAAGGTGCTGTTACATTAGATAAGCTCTCTTTTACCAAGGCTGTAAAAAAGGATTCTACAATGATTTTGTCAAAAGCATTTCGTTACGTAAATCTCCAAACCGAAGGCGGCGTTACAGTTGATTCAGTGTCCATGCTATATGAATATGCCGATGTAAAAGAACGCGGTAGTTTCAAATGTTCGGATGAGGAGATCAACAAGATTTACGATGTTTCCAAATACACCTTCAGGCTAAATACAAGGGAGTTTTTTATTGATGGCATTAAGCGTGACAGATGGGTGTGGAGCGGCGATGCATACCAAAGCTACCTGATGAATTACTACTTGTACTTTGACAGTCCAACGGTTGAAAGAACCATGCTTGCGCTCCGGGGTAAAGACCCGGTGACTGGTCATATCAATACCATCATGGATTATACTTTTTACTGGTTCCTTGGTATTTATGATTATTACTTATATACCGGCGATAAAAAATTCATCACACAGTTTTACCCTCGCATGCAAAGCCTGATGGAGTATTGTTTAGGCAGGCGCAACAAAGACGGACTAATGGAAGGCATGCCCGGCGATTGGATATTTATTGACTGGGCAGATAAGCTTAGCAAGAAAGGTGAAGTAAGTTTTGAGCAATTGCTGTTGGCAAGAAGTTTAGAAACCATGGCACTGTGTGCCGGCATCGTAAATGATGAAACGAATGCTTTAAGATATAAGCAACTCTCCACGGATCTAAAGAAGAAGCTATTCGACATCTACTGGAATGAAAGCAGGCAGGCACTGGTGCATAGCAGGGTAGATGGTAAGCAAACAGAAAACGTAACAAGGTACTCCAACATGTTTTCCATCTTCTTCGATTACTTTAATCAGCAACAAAAAGATGCAGTGAAAAAATCAGTATTGTTGAACGATAACATTCAAAAGATAACAACACCCTACATGCGCTTTTATGAATTGGAAGCATTGTGTGCAATGGGTGAGCAATCGTATGTGTTGAAAGAGATGAAAGATTACTGGGGCGGCATGTTAAAGCTCGGCGCTACCAGCTTTTGGGAAGAATACAATCCTGCAAAAAAAGGTGCAGAGCACTTAGCCATGTATGGTCGGGAGTTTGGTAAAAGCTTATGCCATGCATGGGGTGCAAGTCCTATTTATTTGCTGGGTAAATATTACTTAGGTGTAAAGCCAACTGCGCCGGGTTATGCTACTTATTTAATAGAGCCAAAGTTGGGTGGCTTGGAGTGGATGGAAGGCAAGGTGCCGACTCCGGAAGGCGAGATAACTATTTACTGTGATAAGAGTAAAGTGCGCGTAAAATCCGATGGAGGAACAGGGATATTAAGAATTAAAAGTTCTAGGAGACCAGCTACCGGTGCTGGCATTTCCGCAAAGGGAGATGGGGTATTCGACATCACTATTGATAAAGGGAAAGAGTACACAATTCTTTATGTCTCAGAATAGGGTGTGTTGATGTTCACCTATAGAAACAATAGCATGAAAAAAATAAAATTCACTGTTCTCTTGTTGCTGAGCTTTTCGATACAGCAAGGTTTGTTTGCCCAACTTGTAGATAAAACCCCAGCAGCTATTCCCAATGTTCCGGTGGTATATGATCGTGAACCCTGGGAAGACCAATTGGTAAGTGGCATTAATCGTGATCCATCACGTGCAACAGCCTATTCATTTACCAGTATGGGCGATGCGTTGAAGGGTGACAGAACTTTATCGCGCATGATGAGTTTGAATGGTGACTGGGACTTTTCATTTGCACTGAAACCCTCCGATGCGCCGAAAGATTTTTATAAAAGCCGGGTTAGCGGATGGAAGAAAATAGAGGTTCCAAGCAGTTGGGAAATGAAGGGCTATGATAAGCCAATTTATAAAAGTGCGGTCTATCCCTTTCGCCCGGTAAACCCGCCGTACGTGCCGCACGATTACAATGGTGTTGGTAGTTATCAACGCACCTTCACGCTACCGGATGATTGGACAAACATGAACATCACATTGCACTTTGGTGGTGTGAGTTCTGCATATAAAGTTTGGCTGAACGGTAAGTTCCTTGGCTATGCAGAAGATAGTTTTCTGTCAAGTGAATTTAATATAACACCATACCTGCAAGCCGGTGAAAATATTGTTTCGGTGCAAGTGATCCGGTGGAGCGACGGTAGTTTTTTAGAAGACCAGGATCATTGGCGCATGAGTGGAATACATCGCGAAGTGATGTTGTTGGCTGAACCAAAATTGCGCATAGCAGATTTTCACTGGCAGGCAAAATTGGATAAGGATTATAAAGACGCAGTACTGAGTATTCGCCCACGTATTGAAAACCTTACAGGCAAAGAAGTAGTTGGCTATAATGTAAAGGCGCAATTGTTTCGCAATGGCAAAGCTGTTTTTGATAATCCGATAGCACGAAGTGCGGAAAGCATCATCAACGAAATATATCCAAGATTGGATAACGTGAAGTTTGGATTGCTTGAAACGAAGTTGACCAATCCCGATAAATGGAGCGATGAAATTCCAAACTTGTATACGTTGGTGCTTTCGCTGGAAGACAGTGCAGGCAACGTTTTGGAGGCGAAGAGTTGCAAGGTTGGTTTTAGAAGCATCGAGTTTGCAAAAGATAACAGCAAACTTTTGATCAATGGAAAAGTAACTTATCTCTATGGTGTTAATCGCCCCGATCATCATCCTACAAAAGGTAAAGCGTTAAGCCGCGAAGATATTTTGCAGGATGTAAGAACCATCAAGCAATTCAACTTTAATTGTATTCGCACCAGCCATTACCCGATGGATCCGTATTTATATGATTTGTGCGATGAGTATGGCATACTGGTTATTGATGAAGCTAATTTGGAAACACATGGTTTGGGTTCTAAACTGAGCAATGACCCAACATGGACAGGAGCTTATCTTGAAAGAAGTAATCGCATGGCAATGCGCGATAAGAATCATCCTAGCATAATTATTTGGAGCCTGGGCAATGAAGCAGGGCGCGGACCCAACCATGCAGCTATGGCGGAATGGCTGCACGAGTTCGATATTACAAGACCGGTTCATTACGAGCCCGCTATGGGCGATCCACGTTTGGAAGGCTATATTGATCCTTCCGATCCACGTTATTTAAAATCAAACGATCATTCCCATCGCGTAGGTAATCCACGCGATGCTCCATACATTGATATCATTGCCCGTATGTATCCAAGTACATACACGCCTCAATTGATGATTGATCAAAAGAACGGAGACAACCGTCCGATCTTTTACGTTGAGTATGCGCACGCAATGGGCAACTCTGTCGGAAACATGAAAGACTTCTGGGACATTTTCCGCACAACACCGCGAATTATCGGCGGTGCAATCTGGGAGTTTAAAGACCAGGGTTTATTAAAGAAAGACAGCGCCGGTGTTGAGTTCTATGCCTACGGTGGCGACTATGGCGAAAAATATTTTGACAATTTCACCATTAAGGGGGTGGTAGCGTCGGATGGACGACCAAAGGCTGCCATGTATGAATGTAAACGCGTTTACCAGGGTGCGCAAAGTGAATTGGTGGATGCTGCAAAAGGGTTGATAAGAATCACTAATCGCCATGCGATAAAATCATTAGGTGATTATGAGGTGAAACTTATTGTTAGAGAAGATGGAAAAATAATTTCAAATAGTATATTACCGCGCATCAATCTTTCCGCAGGAAAAGATACCATCATCAACATAGCGTCATTCTTACCAAAGCTCCCATTTGGGCTGAATGCAGAATATTTAGCAGATATTCATTTCGCTTTGTCTCATGAGGAAACATGGGCTGCTAAAGGATTTGAAGTAGCCTCTAATCAATTTGCATTAACGGGGTTGGCTCAAACTGATAAAGCTCCGGAAGGTTTGGCAAGACTACAAACCAAAGAAACTACAAACAACTTTACTGTTAGTGGAAACGGATTTAATGTAATGTTTGATAAAATCAATGGCGCATTAACTTCTTATACGTTGAAGGGTAAAGAACAAATCTTCGCTCCAATGCTTCCACACTTTAAACGTCCGTTAACTGATAACGATCGCCGTGGTTGGAAGGCCAACAGAAAGCTAAAGCAGTGGTACGAGCCAGGTATGCAATTAAAAGCATCCACTGCATTCACTTTTAGAAATGGTAATGTTGGATTTAAAAGTTTTTATACATTAATTCACGATAGTGCGACGCTGATAATTAGTTACACGGTTAATGGTGTCGGTGTTGTTAAAGTGGATTATGATTTGGTAATGAAAAAGGGTTTGCCAAACATTCCTAAAGTAGGTATGCAGGCTGGTATTGAAAGAAGCTATGACAACATTACATGGTACGGCAAAGGCTTACTGGAAAATTATATAGATCGCAATTATGGTTTTGATGTTGCCATTTATTCACAACCCATCGGCCAGTTTATGGAACCGTATGCCGTGCCGCAGGAAAATGGAAATCGTACAGACGTTCGATGGATGTATTTATCAAACAAAAACAAGGAAGGTTTATTGGTGGTAGCCGATAGCCTGCTGAGCATGAGTGCCTGGCCATACACAGAAGATAATCTCGAAAATGCCAAGCACACCAACAAATTGAGAGACGCTGGTTTTATTACGTTGAACATAGACCTTATACAAATGGGTATTGGAGGAAATGATAGCTGGAGTGATGTGGCTGCTCCATTGGAGAAATATCAAATACCAGCAAAGCCATACTCCTACCGTTTTTATTTGCTTCCATTGAAGAAAGATAAATTGCAAATCCCCTATCAAATTCAACGAACAAAGTTTTAGCGGTTTTAATCTTACGTCACAGTAAAATAATCCATTACTATAGTGGATGATGACATTGTTCCCCCTTGGCTTCTGATATACTTTTATTACGCCAATGGTCTCCAGAATAATAGGGGACAGTTTCGTTTTCTCTTCTATAAATAACGGTTAGCTATGAATTTTGCCATGCCTGCTTCATCCTTATTTGCAAGGGTTCAACCCAATCTCTGCTATAGTTTTGTTTCGTTTACAACTTTTCCATCGCCAATTATTAAGTTGAATTTTTGATCGCCATGGCAACAATAATTTTAAAAGGAATGACATGGGGACATAGCAGAGGGGTAACGCCGCTT
Organism: Segetibacter sp.; assembly: GCA_031424735.1. Classification (GTDB taxonomy): domain Bacteria; phylum Bacteroidota; class Bacteroidia; order Chitinophagales; family Chitinophagaceae; genus Segetibacter. The sequence continues at coordinate 11,973 of JANPIA010000347.1, read as the reverse complement.
GTTGCTTTTTCGCAACGTTTCAATGAGTTGAATCCGGAGGTTGAAGTTGTTTGGCATAAAAGAACTTTACAACAATTTGCCGATTACCCAATTGAAAAACTTACAGAAGAATACGACCTGCTGATTATTGATCACCCCTGGGTAGGCTGTGCCGCGGCAACGGAATGTGTGCTACCATTGGAGCAATATTTACCGGATGAATATTTACAAAACCAATTGGAGCATTCAACCGGTTATTCACACCAAAGCTACCAATACAACAATCACCAGTGGGCACTTGCCATTGATGCAGCTACGCCGGTTGCAAGCTATCGCCCTGATCTCTTTACCACTGCCTGCGTTTCTTTGCCCGAAACCTGGGAGGACGTTTTAAAGTTGGCTAACGAAGGCAGGGTTGCCGTGCCTGCAATACCTATAGACTTGCTGATGAATTTTTATAGTTTCTGCATTGCTCTTGGTGCCGGGCCTTTTCAAACGGAAGAGGAAGTAATAGATTTAACAACGGGTACTGCCGCGCTGAAAACCATGTTTGATTTATACTCATTGGTTGATAAAAAAATGTTTGGCTTTAACCCAATTGCAGTTGCCGAAGCTATGACAACAACTGACGATTATTGGTATTGCCCATTTGCTTACGGCTATTCAAATTATTCACGAAATGGTTATGCCGCAAAACTGCTGTTGTACACAGACCTGGTAAAACATAACGGTAAGCGTTTGCGAAGCACTATTGGAGGCACCGGGCTCGCTGTATCAGCATTCAGCCTTCATAAACAACTTGCGGTGGAGTACGCTAAGCAGGTGGTTTCTGCAATGTGTCAATCTACCTTTTACCTGGAGCATGGCGGACAACCGGCACATAGGTCGGCATGGGTAAATAAAAACGCCAATATACTTTGCAACAATTATTTCACCAGCGTTTTGCCAGCAATGGAAAACGGTTATGTACGGCCGCGTTACAATGGCTACCTACATTTCCAGGATCATGCAGGACTTCCCATTCAGCAATATTTGATGAATGGCGGAAATGAAACGGATGTATTAGCGCAAATAAATACTTATTACCACGATAGTTTGAAACGGAATTATTCCAAACAACCATCATGATCCAACTACCTCTACATGGACTAACGGTGTTAGAGTTCAGCCAGTATTTGTCTGGACCTTCTGCCGGTTTACGCCTTGCAGATTTGGGTGCCAGGGTCATTAAAATTGAACGACCAAAGGGAGGTGATGCCTGCAGGCAATTGTCCATAAAAAATCTTTGGGCGCCCGATGGAAACAGTTTATTATTTCACACCATCAACCGTAACAAGGAAAGCTTTGCTGCCGACCTGAAGAACCCTGAAGATCTTTTATTGATAAAAAGATTGATAGCGGAAGCAGATGTGATCACACACAATTTTCGCCCCGGTATTATGGCTAAAGTTGGACTGGATTATGTATCTGTGTAATTGATAAACGCAAAAATTATTTATGCCGAAGTTACCGGTTACGGCAAGGTTGGTCCGTGGAAAGGCAGACCAGGTCAGGATTTATTGCTTCAGTCAATGTCCGGTCTTGTTTACACCAGTGGCAACGGCGATGATGATCCTGTTCCGTTTGGTTTAGCCATTGCCGACATTATTTGTGGCGCTCACCTGGTGCAAGGGATTTTAGCAGCACTTATCCGGCGGCATAAAAAGGGTATGGGTGCATACATCGAACTTAGTCTGCTTGAATCGTTGCTTGATTTTCAGTTTGAATTATTAACTACCTATTATGCAAACAGGCAGGTGCCCGAAAGAAGTTTGATCAACAACGGTCATCCACTTTTAAGTGCGCCTTACGGCATTTATGCAACCTTCGATGGATACATTGCCATAGCAATGGTTAGCATTGAAAATTTATGTGCTGCTATTGGTTGTAAATCGCTGCTGGGTTTTACGCAGGAGGAAACGTTCAGCAAGCGCGACGAAATAAAGATTCTTTTGTCGGATTTTTTGAAGGATAAGCCATCGTTGTTCTGGTTAATTAAATTGCATAAAAGCAGTGTTTGGGCAATGGAAGTGCTCGATTGGAATAAAATGAAGGATCATGAGGCGTATAAGATTTTAAAGATTGAACAGGAATTGAATTTACCCGGAGGTGGAAAGATAGTTACTACACGGTGCCCCATACGCATTAATGGTGAGCGCCTTACTTCCAATATGGCCGCACCGCAACTTGGTGAACACAACCGCAAAATAAAGGAAGGACTCCTGTCAAAACTTGAACTATGAAATTGTTGGAAGACGTAATTGTTATTGACTTTAGCCAGTTCCTTTCCGGTCCTTCGGCAGGCTTACGCCTTGCCGATATGGGCGCGCAGGTAATTAAAATTGAGAAGCCAACAACTGGTGATATTTGCCGCGACCTTTATGTGTCAGATGTGATGATAGAAGGAGAGTCTACTATCTTTCATGCCATCAATCGAAACAAACAAAGCTATAGCGCCGATCTTAAAAATGCAGTGGATTTGGGGAAAGTGAAACAGCTAATCGCAAAAGCGGATGTAATGATCCACAACTTTCGCACCGGCGTAATGGATCGGTTGGGGCTGGATTATCTTACTGTTAAACAGATCAACCCAGGCATTATTTATGCAGAGATAACCGGTTATGGAAATGAAGGACCGTGGAAAGATCATCCGGGGCAGGATCTCCTTTTGCAATCCGTGTCGGGGTTAGCCTGGCTTACAAACAATAATCATAACATGCCCACACCAATGGGCGTAGCGGTTGTTGATATACTGGCCGGAGCCCATGTTGCACAAGGCATTCTTGCAACGCTTTATAAAAAGATGATCAGTGGTGAGGGCGCACTTGTACAGGTAAGTATGTTTGAAAGTATTCTTGATTTCCAGTTTGAAGTGCTCACATGTTTTTACAACGATGGCAACCAACTGCCGGTACGTAGTTCGGTAAACAATGGCCATGCTTACATTTCAGCGCCTTATGGTATTTATAAAACGGCAGATGGTTACCTTGCTTTAGCCATGGGAAACATTATTGTATTGGCGGATTTATTGAAGTGTGATGGTTTGAAAAAGTATGCAGATAGCGCCGACTGGTTTACCATGCGCGACGAGATCAAATCCATTCTTGCCGATCATCTTGTGAAACAGAAAACCAATCACTGGTTGGCAATTTTGGAACCCGCTGATATTTGGTGCGCCAAAGTAATGAACTACGAACAGCTAATGCAAGAAGAAGGCTACAAGGTTTTAGAGATGGAACTGGACGTTCAAACAAGTAATGGATTAAATATTACAACAACCCGTTGCCCTATCCGGATCGACGGTGAAAGGCTATCATCGCACATTGGAGCGCCAATGCTGGGAGAACATAATTCGCTTTTGGACCGGCAGTTTGCCATTCAATAAAATGTGTCACGTTTTTTCTACTCTTCTTTAATGAAATTTCTACGGTCTATACTTATCATCCCATCAAACCCTTTTTAGTATTGGCATCACCATGCAAATAACCGATACACATATTCATACCTGGAATTTCGAGCGTGCCGAATATGCATGGCTGAATAACGATTTGTCAATTTTAAACCGGAGTTATTTTATTGAGGAGTTAGAAGAGGAGAGGTTGGCAGCTGGAATTACGCAGGGAATTTTGGTGCAGGCAGCAAATAATTTTGGCGATACTGATTGGATGCTTGAAGTAGCGGCTAAAACGAATTGGGTTGATGGGGTGGTGGGCTGGCTCCCACTAATGCAACCCAACAAAGTAATGCAGGCTTTAAATGAAAAATATGCAGCCAATAAATATTTCAAAGGCGTTCGTCATCTTATACACGATGAAGCAAATGACCGCTGGTTATTGCAAGATGAAGTTGTTGAAAGTTTGCACATTTTATCAACTTTCAAACTGACTTATGATTTTGTTGGCGTGCATCCCGCGCACATTGAAACAGCTTTGCAGGTGGCAAACAAAGTTCCAAGCTTGCCGATGGTTTTTGACCACCTCAATCAACCGCCCATTGCATTGGGCGAAAAGTTTGGCAGGTGGGGTGAGCTGATGAAAGAAGCTTCCAAACACAAGCCGTTATATATGAAGATATCGGGCTTGGGAACAACCGCAAAAAAGGCGGATTGGTGTGCAGACGATATTAAACCTTATGTGGAATTTGCCCTGGAACATTTTGGCGTTGATCGTTGCTTTTGCGGTGGCGATTATCCGGTGTCGTTATTAGCAGGAAGCTATGTAAAAATCTGGCAGGTGTATAAAGATGTTTTGCAGGATTTGCTGCGCGATGACGAACTGGAAAAAGTATTTCATAAAAATGCGGTTAATTTTTATGGGTTGGTTTAGAAAATTTTCACTTCACATCGTAGAAGCAAGCAATTGGTAAATCAAAACAACTGGCGATAGGTACACCCGGAAGGAGTCTCTGTACAGCTACTTTTTTTCAGTATTTTTTCAGTATTCATTTTTGCATCAAATAAATATCGTGGCTATGTTATGAGTTGAATATCTTGCCTACACCCATGCAAATTTCCTACAAGCCTTCTTTACCACTAACATCCTATCCCATCATGGTGATAGGTGCAGGTGGAATAGTAAACGATGCTCATTTGCCCGCTTATAAAAAGGCTGGTTTTCATGTTATGGGGATTACTAACCGAACCCGAAAAAGAGCTGAGGAACTTGCCGGCAAATTTGGTATCGCAAACGTTTACGATACTGTTGCAGATGCGGTAAGGAGTGCCCCTGTTGATGCAGTTTATGATATTACCATAATGCCCGAGCAGTTTGTGGAAACATTAGAACAATTGCCTGACGGCAGTGCGGTTCTTATTCAAAAACCAATGGGCGATAACCTACAGCAGTCAAAGGAAATACTGGAAGTGTGCCGGCGTAAAAAGCTGGTTGCTGCTATCAACTGCCAACTTCGCTTTGCTCCTTTTGTAAGCGCAGCACGTTCTATTATTCAGCAGGGTTTAATAGGCGATTTGTACGATATGGAGGTTCGGGTTACTGTAAGCACGCCATGGCATTTGTTTCCGCACTTAATGGTGCATCCGCGTTTAGAAATTCAATATCACAGCATACATCATATCGACCTCATTCGATCTTTTTTGGGTGAACCTAAAAGCGTAATGGCAAAAACTTTAAAACATCCTGCAAAAAAATTATCGTCTTCGCGCTCAACTATTTTGTTTGATTATGGCGATACCATACATGCAGTCATCAACACCAACCACGATCATGATTTTGGTTCAAAGCACCAGGAGAGTTTTATTAAATGGGAAGGAACAAAGGGCGCCATTAAAGCAACCATGGGTTTGCTGATGGACTATCCAAATGGTGTACCCGACAGGTTTGAATACTGCTTATTACAGAATGGTACGGAACCAGAATGGAAAACCGTTGCGTTGGAAGGTACCTGGTTTCCCGATGCATTTGTTGGAAGCATGGGTAGTCTTATGCGTTTCAAAGAAGGCTCTTGCGATGTACTGCCAACGAGTGTGGAAGAAGTGATAAAGACAATGTTGGTAGTGGAAGGTGCTTATATTTCCAGTGATGCAGGTGGCGTGATGATTAAGTACGACATCCACCAATAACAAATTTTTTGGGAAAGTAGGAGCGATTCTATTTATGAAGCATAAAAGCCATTATTCCAATTACGGAACCAACAATGGCTAAAAATTGAATTAATCCTACGAAATAAATTTGGCGGGTAAGGTCGGATTTAGCCAAAGCAACTTCTTTCGCCAGATCTTCTCTCGTTGCAAGGGATTTTGTTTCATGTTGAACTTCTTGTTCTACTTTAGATTCTATATAAGATATGAAAAGCTGCGCTTCCTGTTCGCCGAACTTTTCCTTTAACATATCGTATGTCTGTAATTGGAGCGTTGACATTTAAAATGTTTTGAGTAAAATTAATGAAACTTAAAATAAAATCTTGTACTCATAATTCTTAACACAACACATGATTTTTAGATCCATTTTTTTTGAAGACTATGAATTAGGGCAAAAACGTACCACCCTTGCCCGAACCATTACCGAAACTGATTTTGTGGTTCATGCAGGTCACACCGGCGACTTCTTTCCACATCACATGGATGCAGAGTGGTGCAAAACACAACCCTTTAAGCAACGCATTGCGCACGGCACCATGATATTCAGCATCGGCATTGGTTTAACCGCTTCCGAAATAAACCCCGAAGCATTTTCAAAAGGTTACGACAGGCTACGATTTATAAAGCCCGTGTTTATTGGTGATACGATACATTCTGAAGTGACCATATCAGAAAAAACTGGAGCTAAAAAGCCGGAGTATGGAACCGTATCCGAACACGTTGAAATCATTAACCAACATGGCGAGGTTGTGTTGGTATGCGACCATATTTTATTGGCAAAGAGGAAGGATAGCAGCGAAGCAAACTCTATTTGAAAATTTACACTAACAGTTAGATCATCCATATCTAAATAACAATTCCCTCCTTTAAACTAACCAAACCTACTATGGCACTACTGCCCCAGGAACCGACAGAACAGCTTTCTTCTCAGCATTTAGACGGTGGACGGACACGTAAATTCCTCATCCCTTTTATACTTGTTACCAGCCTTTTCTTTCTATGGGGCATGGCGCACAATCTTGATTCTATCCTGATCCCTCACCTCAAAAAAGCCTGTGAACTCAACAACCGCGAATCAACATTTGTAGATACCGCGGTGTTCTTTGCTTACTTCATTATGGCCATCCCTGCCGGTATGTTTTTAAAACGCTGGGGTTATAAAAGCGGCATCATTACAGGGCTGTTGGTTTTTGCAATTGGCGCTTTCCTCTTTGTACCTGCCGCTAATACCCGCAGCTTCGAAATGTTTTTGCTTGCCCTGTTTGTAATAGGTTGCGGGCTTGCAATACTGGAAACTGCTGCCAATCCGTATGCTGCAATATTGGGTTCGCCGCAAGGGGCAGGCACCCGTTTAAATCTTGCTGCTTCATTTAACGGGCTGGCGGCATTTATCGCACCCATCATCGGTACAAAATTTATTTTATCAGGTATTGAACACAGCAGCGAACAATTAAACCTGATGCCGGTTGCCGAAAGGATCGCTTATTTAAACGCGGAGGCATCGGCAGTTAAAACGCCTTACATCATATTGGGTATAGTGCTGGTGCTGGTGGCTATTGCATTTTATTTCTTCCATTTTCCCGAAGTGAAAGATGATAGCAAAGTTGCCCGGCCTTCCCAATTTGTAAAGGCGTTACGCCATTCGCATTTAGCCTGGGCGGTAGTTGCGCAGTTTGCTTACGTGGGTGCGCAGGTTTGCGTTACAAGCTTTTTTATTCGCATGGCAAAACAGGGTGGAGGCATCGACGAGAAAACAGCCGGATATTACCTTGGCGTTTACGGTTTGCTGTTTATGGTTGGTCGTTTTGCAGGCACTTTTTTTCTTCGCTTTATTCGCCAGCAAAAGTTGCTTGCCATCTATGCCGTAATTTCTACGTTGCTCTGTGCGCTGGCAATTTTGGGTAAGGGAGACTCGGTAATTTATTCGCTGGGCGCACTGGGTTTTTTTATGTCTGTAATGTTTCCAACCATCTTTTCTCTGGGTATTGAAGAGCTGGGTGCCGATACAAAAATCGGATCTTCATTACTCGTCATGTCTATTGTTGGCGGTGCTATCTTCCCGGTTTTAATGGGCACCATCATCGATATGAATGGCGATAAAATACAGGTAGGTTACATCGTACCGCTGGTTTGTTTTCTGGTGATCCTATTTTTTGCGGTAAGCGGCTACAAAGTAAAAATCCACGAAAAGCCTTTGGAGTTGAATTGAGGATGAGTATTGTTTTTGTTTCCGGCAGTTGTTTTTTATAGCATCACCGTTGCTACGCTCAGTTCATCTTTTAGTTATTTGGACAACGCTTTTTTTCACGTATTGCAACGGGAACAACTGGTTCAAATCAAAAGTCGCTTATATATGATTGTATGAGAATCGGTCAACATTTTTTCACCACATAGAATCATCGGAACATAGGCTCACATTGTTTAACAGGCTCTGTATACTACCGAACTTTATAAATGATCCCCCAACACCTTATTGTTAAAAAGACACTGATCTTCCTCTGCCTGGTTGCGATAGTTGAAAGCGCTTTTGCACAAACCAGCACTTCTATCACACCGTCGCAAGTGCGCAGGCAATTTCTATCGCCTCCACCTGCGGCAAGTCCATGGGTATTTTGGTATTGGTTAAATGGTGCTGTAAGCAAACAAGGTATCACTGCCGATCTTGAAGCAATGAAACAGGTGGGAATTGGTGGCGCTTATCTTATGCCAATTAAAGACACCGTGAGTCCTCCTCTCATAACGCCATCATCGCGCCAGCTAAGCCCGCAATGGTATGCAATGCTCAATCACACCATGCGCGAAGCAAAGCGACTCAATTTAAAAATCGGGATGCATGTAAGCGATGGCTTTGCATTAGCAGGCGGACCCTGGATAACCCCCGCGCTTTCTATGCAAAAACTCGTGTGGGCACGAACAACAATACAAGGCGGCAGCCAGTTCAACGATACTTTACCAACCCCGGAAATGCAGGAAGGATACTATAAAGACATCGCCGTGTATGCTTATCCATCACCCGAAGGATCTGGTAATTCAACACGTACAATTAAACCCATTATTACTAGTAGTAAGCCCGATACAATGCTTTCGTTACTGGTTGATCCACTCAATAAAAAAACATTTGGCTGCGACGATCAGTGCTGGATACAATATGAATTTAAACTACCCTTTACCTGCCGCTCAATCATCATTCGTTCCCGGAACAACTACCAGGTAAACCGTTTAAAAATTGAGGTGAGCAACGACGGAAAATCTTTCAGATCTGCTACCAGGCTGGAAGCTCCGCGGCATGGCTGGCAGGATTGGGATGCAAATTATACACACGCTATTCCTGCAGTAACCGCAAAATACTTTCGGTTTATTTACGACAAAGAGGGTTCTGAACCCGGCGCTGAAGATTTGGATGCTGCGAAGTGGAAACCCTCTTTTAAATTGACCGGTATCGAACTTTCATCTGAAGCCATCATCAACCAGTATGAAGGAAAGAACGGAGAAGTGTGGCGCATCGGTAAGCAAACAATGGAGCAGCAGGCACCCGCTGATTTGTGCGTGCCTATCAAAAATATCATCAACCTTACCAGCAAACTAAACAAGAATGGACAGCTTGTTTGGGAGGTGCCTCCCGGCAACTGGACGCTACTCAGGATCGGGCATACATCAACCGGCCACAAAAACGATACAGGCGGTGGAGGCAAAGGTTTGGAGTGCGACAAGTTTAATCCAGAAGCCATCACCCTGCAGTTTAATAATTGGTTTGGGGCATTTTATAAACAGGTTGATCCTGCACTTATTCACCAGGTTTTAAAAGTATTTCATGTAGATAGCTGGGAGTGTGGAAGTCAAAACTGGTCGCCGGTATTTCAAAGTGAATTTAAGAAACGACGGGGTTATGATATTCTTCAGTACTTACCCATTGTTGCGGGACTGCCTGTAGAAAGTGCAGATTTTTCTGAAAGGTTTTTACATGATATAAGGAAAACTATTGCCGAACTGGTCGCTGATAATTTTTATGTTACCCTTGCCCGTCTTGCCCATAAAAAAGGATGCACATTTACCGCCGAAAGTGTAGCGCCCACTATGCTAAGCGATGGCATGTTGCATTATAAAAATGTGGACATACCCATGGGCGAATTTTGGTTACGCAGTCCTACGCACGATAAGCCAAACGATATGCTCGACGCCATTTCCGGTGCGCATGTTTACGGCAAAAATATTATACAGGCGGAAGCATTTACGGAGCTGCGAATGCAGTGGGATGAACATCCAGGCATGTTGAAAACACTGCTCGACCGAAACTATGCACTGGGAATTAATAAAGTTGTCTATCATGTTTTCATGCATAACCCGTGGATGGATCGCAAGCCTGGCGTTACCCTGGATGCAATTGGTTTATACTTTCAGCGCGACCAAACATGGTGGAAGCAAGGCAAAGCCTGGGTCGATTATGCGAAACGTTGCCAGGCGTTGTTGCAACTTGGTAAGCCTGTTACCGACATAGCAGTATTTACCGGGGAAGAACTTCCGCGGCGCGCTGTTTTACCCGACCGGCTTGTGAATGTAATGCCCGCTATGTTTGATGATAATCTCTTGAAACTGGAAAGAGAAAGAATGTTCAATAAAGGACAACCAATTATACAATCACCACCAGGCGTCACACATTCTGCAAACATGACCGAACCAGCGGATTGGGCTGATGCTTTAAACGGCTATGCTTACGATTCATTCAACCCGGATGCGCTTATTCGCTTAGCGAAAGTGCAAAAAGGCAGGATCGTTTTGCCGGGCGGGGCAAAGTATTCTATGCTGGTGTTACCTGGTAATACCGCCATGTCGCCCAATGCAGAATTAATGGGCGGGGACGTTTCCATACATCTTAAAAAATTAATAGAAGAAGGTGCTACTATTTACAGTAGGCAACTACCTGAAAAGTCAATGGGTGTTGCCAATGTAGCAATAAATAATAAGCTTGTAAAGAACCTGGCGGATAGCTTAAGCCAAAGCAAATTGGGCAATGGCAGGATAATACAGGGAGCAGTAACACCAGCAATATTGCACCGGTTCGGAATTGAAAAAGATTTTATTGCCAACGATGTTGCAGGCAATAGTGCAGAGGGGATCGCCTGGTGCCATCGTGCCGATAAAGGACTGGATATTTATTTTGTATCTAACCAGGATAGTGTTGCAAAAACGTTGAACCTATCACTGCGGGTTACTGAACGATTGCCAGAGTTGTACGATGCTGTGTCGGGTAACATTCGCTCTGCCGATAATTGGCATTATAAAAACGGGAGAACTTTATTGCCCATTGAACTGGAGCCAAATGGTTCCGTTTTTATAGTGCTGCAGCAGGCCGACAAAAATCAATCTTTCGCGAAAGCTATTGGTTCCTCCCAACAAACACAAACCTTACCAGGAAACTGGACGGTTGACTTCGCTCCCGCATCAGGAGGTCCGCTTAAGCCGGTTGTTTTTAATGAATTGATTGATTGGAGCAAACACAGCGATTCAGCTATTCGCTATCATTCAGGTACCGCCGCGTATGCCAAAACATTTACATGGAATTCATCAATCACTGGTAAGAAAATTTTATTGAACATAGGTAAAGTTGGTAACCTTGCCGAAGTGTTTGTGAATGGTATTAATTGTGGTATAGCCTGGACGCCGCCCTTTTCAGTGGACATTACGAAAGCAATAAAGCAGGGTGAAAATAAGTTGCGAATAGATGTGGTAAACACCTTGGCAAACCGTTTAATAGGTGACCATCGTTTACCCGCTTACAAAAGAATTACAAATACATTATCACCCGACCGCCTAGAAGGAAAACCCCTGCTCCCGGCAGGATTATTTGGCCCCGTAACCATTCAAGCAAACCTAAAATAACTATTCCCTCACCTGGCTCCGCAATAAAGCACCATACCAACTTCCACTTTTCCATTCTCTTAAAAGTCCCAAATTCACCCAACCAAGTGCCTCACACCTGCCATCTAATTCATAATTCATCACTCATAACTGTCATCAGTCAACTGTCATCCGTCAACTAAAATCAGCTCCAGTTAAACTTTATATCCTGGTCCATATCGGGGTGAAGGCTTTGAAACACGGGGCAGGTTAACGCAGTTCTTTCTAATATAGCTTTTTGCCTTTCATCTGCAACCACTGCGGGGATATTCACCACCACTTTAATAGTGCTTATTCGTCGCGGGTCGGCAGCCATTATTTTGGTGACATCTATAGAAGTTCCGCTAAGGTCGAGGTTCATATCCCGCGCTTTAATTCCCATAACGGTCATCATGCAGTTACCCAGGGCAGTTGCCACCAGGTCGGTTGGAGAAAAGCGTTCACCCTTGCCCTGGTTATCGGTT
>JANPIA010000346.1:0-2423 GCA_031424735.1 Segetibacter sp. | reverse complement strand
CAGCCTGACATCTGCCGTTTTTGTGAGTAACTAAGCAATCCCTTTTACTGGCAGCGTTATGTGTTGGCTGGATTTTGCTTCGTCGTGCCTCCTTGTAATGACGGTAAGGCAATGAAACGACCGGGAAGATGCACATTGATAATAAGTACAAAGGTGCGACGCAACAATGATGAGACGAGAATGAAAGCCGGTAACAAAAAATAAAAAAACTACATGAAGAAATACATAACAGGTAAGTTCCTTCCATTTTGTGTGATGGCAGTAATATCATCGCAAATAGTGGCAGCGCAACAGTATTATAATGTGCTAACATACGGCGCCAAAAACGATAGCAGCAAGCTTGCTACCAGGGCAATTGCCAGCGCTATTTCCGCAGCAGCAAAAAAAGGGGGAGGCACCGTTTATTTTCCGGCGGGCAAGTATTTAACCGGTCCAATTCATCTTAAAAGTAACATCACTATTTTGATTGATGCCGGTGCCGAACTTCACTTCAGCGATAACTTTGATGATTACCTGCCAATGGTGGAAAGCCGTTATGAAGGCGTGGATGTTACCAGCTTTTCGCCATTGTTTTATGCATACAAAGCGGAAAACATTTCCATCACCGGGCGTGGTTTAATAAATGGCCACGGACAAAAGTGGTGGAATTTTGTAGAAGGCTATAAAAAGGAACAGCCGCGAAGCAAGTGGCAGAAATTGTTCGATAGCCTCAATAAAAACATCCTGTTGCCCGATGAGCCCTCCCAAATGACACGGGGCTTTCTTCGCCCACCTTTTATACAACCAATGTATTGTAAGAATGTGTTGGTTCAAGGTATTACTATTATCAACTCACCCTTCTGGACTGTTAATCCTGAGTTTTGTGAGAACGTCACTATTACCGGTGTAACCATTAATAACCCGCATTCGCCCAACACCGATGGTATTAACCCGGAGAGTTGCAAGTATGTGCACATATCGGATTGCCATATTAGCGTGGGCGATGATTGCATAACCATAAAGTCGGGTAAGGACGTTCCCGGAAGAAAAAAGGCGATGCCTGCAGAAAATTATACCATTACGAATTGCACTATGTTAAGTGGTCATGGTGGTGTGGTGATTGGCAGCGAGATGAGTGGCGATGTGAAAAAGATAACCATTTCGAATTGCGTGTTTGATGGAACCGACCGCGGCATACGAATTAAAACGGCAAGAGGCAGGGGTGGTGTGGTGGAGGAGATTCGGGTTGATAATATCATCATGAAAAATATAAAGCTCCAGGCCATTGTTTTGGATATGCAGTATGCCAAAACAGAACCGGCACCGGTATCAGAGAGAACACCTAAATTCAGGAACATACATTTCAGTAACATTACCGCGCAAACCAACCAGGCAATTTTTATCAATGGTCTTGCTGAGATGCCGGTAGAAGATATTACTTTCAACGACATCCAGTTTGAAGCAAAGACGGGTGCTACTATTAAGGAAGCACGAAACATAGAGTTTCATAATGTCAGGATCAACACTGAACTGGGTTCATCTTTAATTGCAGAGAACGTAAGTAATCTAACGCTTAACAACTTTAAAACCTTGAAACCAATTTCAGGGAAACCAGTTATTGATTTGAATAATGTGCAGCAGGTGTTTATGTATAACTGCAACCTGGCAAAACAGGCGGATGTGTTTTTATCGGTGAAGGGTGAGAAGACAAAGAATGTGGTTTTGAAAAATAATAATTTGAGATATGCGCTGAAACCTTTGGTGAAGGATGCGAGTGTGGTGGAAAATATTGTGGTGGAATAGTTGAACGAGGCATAACCATACGCGTCATTGCGAGGAGGAGGTACGACGACGAAGCAATCTGCTCTTCAACTAAAATCAACTATGAAAAGAGGAGGAAACGTTTACATAATGACTAAAGTACATAATGAAATGCTTTATACAGGTGTTACCTATGACCTTGTTAAAAGAGTGAGTGAACATAAAGAAAAGAAGTATGATAAAAGTTTAAGTGCCACTTATCATGTAGATAAATTGGTGTACTGTGAAAATTATCTAACGATTGATGATGCAATTGCTGAAGAGAAATGAATAAAAGGTGGAAGCAGAGCAAAGAAGGTTAAACTTATCGAAAGCAAGAATGCAGGGTAGAAAGATTTATGGGAAGACATTTGTAATTCCTAATAGTGGTTTATTTAATAGTACAGCATTATTTCTAAATAGCTGATTGCTTCCTCGTTCCTCGTCGTAATGACGCGAATTGATTTCCTTGTACGTGGAAGACGAAATATACAAGCCGTTGCTTATTTCAACGATGAGAAACAACAAACTGTACAAGTGTGCGACCCTGCAAGTATGACCGGGCAGGCAGCAACGATGCTAAATAGTACATCAAAAGCTGGCTACAAAGAATTTCTAACATGACCGAACAATGCTAAAAAAAC
>JANPIA010000345.1:0-3646 GCA_031424735.1 Segetibacter sp. | reverse complement strand
CCAAAGAAACATTGAAAAACTCATTGCTCAACCTTGATGCCCAGGAAAAAAATATGCGCCTGGCAGAATCGGTTTACAACACCACCAAGAAAAAGTTTGAGCAGGGGCTTGGCTCCAGCTTTGAAGTGCTGCAGGCAGATAACGATTGGCAAACGGCGCAGGCAAATTATTTCAACGCTTTATACAATGCAACCATTGCCCGCATCAGTTACAAATACTCCTTAGGCAAACTCGAATAATACAACCATCACAAATCACCACCATCACAAACACACATTATATGCAATCGTTCATTAAAATATTTTTCACTGCCATTACAGCATTATCGTTGTTGGCTTGTGGCGCAGGTAAAAAAGAAAAAGACGCTGTTCTTACCGAAAAAAAGACAAGGCTGGAAAAGTTGAAGACAGAGTACGTTGACATCAATTCAGAAATTAAAAAGCTGGAAGCAGACATCGCAAAAATTGATACTGCTGCTGCAAAAGCGGAGAAGGCAAAACTGGTGGTACTCGATACAATACGCACCAACGACTTCAGCCATTTTATTGATCTGCAAGGCAAAATTGATGCAGAGAATATTTCCTATATCACACCACGCGGCATGGGCGGACAGGTAAAAGCCCTTTTTGTAAAAGAAGGCGACAATGTAAGAAAAGGACAGGTGTTACTGAGGCTGGACGATGCAATTTATCGCCAGGGTGTTGTTACCGCCAAACAATCCATGGGAGCAACCCGTGCGCAACTTGCTTTGGCAAAAAATTTATACGAGCGCCAAAAAAATGTTTGGGCGCAAAACATAGGTACCGAAGTGCAGGTGTTGCAGGCAAAAACTCAGGTAGAAGCATTGGAGAACACCCTTCGCACACAACAGGAAAACGTTCGTGCAGCACAGGAGCAACTAAATACCACAACGGTAGTAAGTAATGTAAACGGCGTTGCCGAGGAGGTGAACATACATGTTGGCGAAACCTTTACCGGTGCCCCTATGCAAGGCATCAAAATAGTGAACAAAAGCAATTTGAAAGTAGTGACCGATATACCTGAAAATTATCTTGCCCGTGTAAATAAGGGCACGCCGGTTATAATCACGGTTCCCGATGTTAGCAAAACGTACAAATCAATTATTTCGTTTGTCGGTCAGTCTATCAGCGCCACCTCACGCGGGTTTACTGCGGAAGCCAAAATCCCCAGCGATGCCAGCCTGAAACCAAACCTTACGGCGATGATACGCATACAGGATTACAAAAAATCCGATGCATTAACCGTACCTGTAAACACATTGCAAACGGATGAAACCGGCAAGTTTGTTTACGTGGCAATTCGCGAAGGAAAAAACCTGGTAGCACGCAAACGAAATGTGCAAATTGGTGAATTGTACAATGATGAGCTTGAAATAAAAACGGGTTTAACGGCAGGCGACGTGATCGTTACGGAAGGCTTTCAAAATTTGTACGACGGGCAGATACTTACAACCGGCGTATAAAGTATTTGAGCGATTAGCTGTTTTAAAAATTTGTTTTTACTGATACCGGCACAAGCGTTTTTTAGCTTCATCGTTGCAGTGAGCTTGCCGTGGAGTTAGCAGTTCCTTTATCGGCAACACTTGTGACAACCTGTTAACCGCGGAGTATATGAGAAGCAGAGCAGCCGCTGAGAGGGCGTTATTCAAATTGATAAACAGCCTTGAGTGCTTGATTAAAATCGCTATGAAACCAAATACAATATGGATTACAAGCAGCTTTTAATGCGGCCGCATAAGTCAAAACAAAAACCGGTTACCAATTATAACCCTAAACAATTGAGGCAAGCCCTCGGTTGAAAACTACCTATATGAGCATAGTAGAAAATATCAAAACAAAGTTTAAGGAATTCGGCCCCACTACCTGGTCCATCCGGAATAAAACTTCCATTTACCTGCTGATCATTTTTGTATCGCTGGGTGGTATTTACCAATTTACAACACTACCCAAGGAGCAGTTTCCCGATATTGTTATACCCACCATTTACGTGCAAACTGTATATGTTGGTAACTCTCCAAAGGATATAGAAAACCTGGTTACCCAACCCATCGAAAAACAAATCAAAGGAATAACCGGCGCAAAAATCAACAAAGTAAACAGTACCTCCATCCAGGATTTTTCTGCCATCATAGTTGAATTCAATACCGACATAGAAGTAGATATAGCGCTGCGAAAAGTAAAAGATGCAGTAGATAAAGCGAAGAAAGATTTGCCTACTGATCTTACTTCCGAACCCAATGTGCAGGAAGTAAGTTTTTCCGAACAGCCCATCATGTTTGTGAACGTGAGTGGTAACTACGATATGGTGAAGCTGAAAACTTTTGCAGACGAGCTGCAAGATAAGCTGGAAGAATTATCGCCGATAACACGGGTAGACTTAGTAGGCGCTCCTGAAAAAGAGTACCAGATAAACGTTGATAATTTCAAAATGCAAAATGCCAATATCACTTTCGATGATATTGCCAATGCGGTAGCCCGCGAAAATGCTGATATATCCGGCGGCTTGCTCGAAGTGGGTAATATGAAGCGCACCCTGCAGTTAAAAGGTCAATTCAAAAATGCCTTCGACATAGAACAGATCATTGTAAGAAATACGACCGGCGCCCCCATTTATTTAAAAGATGTAGCGCAGATAAGAGATACCGTAAAACAAAATGAAAGCTATGCGCGGCTGAACGGGAAAAATGTGGTTACGCTAAACATTATTAAACGTGCCGGCGAAAACCTGATTGAAACTTCGGACGATGTAAAGAGGGTAGTGGAGCAGTTGCAAAAAGACCAATTTCCAAAGGACCTGAAAGTGGTGATCACCGGCGATCAAAGTAAGGCTACCCGTACTTCTTTTAACGATCTGGTTAATTCAATAGTAATAGGTTTTTTACTGGTGCTGCTTATCCTTATGTTCTTTATGGGATTGACCAATGCCTTCTTTGTTGCGCTATCCGTACCGCTGAGCATGTTTGTAGCATTCATGTTTTTGCCGCTGGCAGATATTATCACAGGCTCCCATGTAACACTGAACTTTATGGTGTTGTTTGCGCTGCTGTTTGGGCTGGGTATTATAGTAGATGATGCCATTGTGGTAATAGAAAATACGCACCGCATATTTGTTGAAAGTGGCGGCAAACTATCGCCAACTATTTCGGCACGGATGGCAGCAGGTGAAGTATGGATACCTGTGCTTGCCGGTACTTTAACTACACTTGCTCCTTTCTTTCCACTGTTGTTTTGGCCGGGTATCATCGGTAAGTTTATGATTTACCTGCCAACCATGCTCATCTTTACCCTGGCAGCATCTCTTATTGTAGCCTTTATTATGAACCCCGTTTTTGCAGTTGATTTCATGAATCATCCTGAAGGGACGGAAGTGAAAAGGAAGTCGGATTTATTTAAAAAACCGGTATTCTGGACACTTGTAGGTTTAGGGATATTGCTGGATATTTTCGGAGCAACGTTTGCCGGTAACCTGTTAATATTCTTCTCGCTTTTAATGATCCTAAATGTTTATGTGCTGGAAGATCTCATACATAAGTTTCAACATACAGCCCTTCCGGGTATCATGGTTCGCTACGAGAAACTGCTTAGGTGGTCGTTAAACGGGTGGCGCCCGGTACACCTGTTATTAG
>JANPIA010000344.1:0-2646 GCA_031424735.1 Segetibacter sp. | reverse complement strand
CATTGCTTCCGCCGCCCATAACAAGTGGTGTAGCTACCGTTATCAATTCGGGACAGGCATTTTTTGTTGAACCAACTACTGCCGGGGGCACGCTTAACTTCCAGGAATTTGTAAAGACGACTTCCCTACCAAACAATGTTTTCAGGCTTGGGAATGGAACCGATGAAAAACTATGGATCAACCTGAACTTTTTAAATGCAGATAATACCACAAACCTGGTGGATGGAGTTGAAGCAAAATACAGTAACAACTACACTGCTGTGTTGGATAAAGATGATGTGAGCAAGCCCAATAATTTTAATGAAAATCTTGCTATCACCCGTAACGCTCGTAACCTGATGGTAGAAGCAAGGCCATTAATAGATGGAGCCGATACCACTTATTTAAGTATGACAAATGTTACGGAAAGAAGTTATCAATTGCAGTTAAAGGGTGCCAATTTTTCACCGTTGGTTTCAGCCTACCTGGAAGATAAATATCTCCGCACAAGCACACAGATAGACCTGAACGGTAACATCGCTTCCGTTGATTTTACTGTAAATGGTGACGGTGCTTCAAAAGATGCAAATAGGTTTAAAGTGGTGTTCAGAACCAACAGTACACTGCCTGTGAATTTTACATCAATTAGTGCTTACCAGAAAAATGCAGGTGTACAGGTTGAATGGAAAGTAGCTGTAGAAACAAATACCAAAGCATACGAAATTGAAAGGTCTGTTGATGGTATAAACTTTATGAAAGGAGGAGTGGAGCTGGCAAAAAATAATAACAGCATGGCAGCCGATTACAACTGGTTTGACGCACAACCATTCAGCGGAGTAAACTTTTACCGCATAAAAGTTATTGCTGCAACCGGCGAAATAAAATACAGCGAGGTTGTGAGAGTAAATCTTGGTAAGGGGAAAGAAAGTATTTCCATTTATCCAAACCCTGTTACCTCAAACACTTTTAACCTGCAGCTAAACAATAAAACCAAAGGCACTTACCAGCTGCGGTTGTTGAATGGCTCAGGGCAAACATTGCTTAATAAATTGGTAGTTCACGGCGGTGGCAGCGCAACAGAATCGGTAAGGCTGTCTGCAAGGTTGTCGCACGGTGTTTACCAGCTTGAAGTAACCGGGGAAGATGGCACTAAAGAAACTATCCAATTGATCACCAACTAAATTTAATCGTAATGAAAAGTTTATTAATTATAAGTGTATTCGCACGGGTAATTTGTCTGGTGGTCATATTCGTATTCGCTTCGGTCGTTGGTTTAGCGCAGGACCCTGGCGGTATTGGAGGCGACCCGGATGCGACCGTTCCCTTTGATGGGGGCTTAACTATTTTAATTGCTGCAGGCGTTGGTTATGGTGTAAAAAAAATACGCGATGAGCAAAAACGATCGAAGGGCAAAAGGTAGGTTGCCGAAAAAATTGAATACAGATAATCAAAGCCGGGCAGTTGATGTGCCTGGCTTTTTTTGAGTCTCATCCTTACCGAATGTATAATTTGCCCAAAATATTCGCAGATGGTTCCGGTTTATAAAACACGGGGTTTTAAATACATCTTCAGGTTTCTTTTTCTATTCGCCGGGCTGTACACCTTTCATCAATTCTACATTGGGTTGGTTGCACCGGGAGGATCGTTTTATAGCCCGTTTTGTGCAAACCATCTCAACTATATTGCCTGGCTGCGAAGTTTAATTTTACATGGTTCAAACGTTGTTACACATTTATTTGGCATGAATACTTTTGTAGACCCCCCCTTTAAACTTAGGGTAATAAATGGTTCGCATGTTTTTATGGGGTACGATTGTATAGGATTTGGGGTGATGAGTTTCTGGATGGCATTTGTGTTTGCCAACCACGAACCCTTTGTAAAAAAATCTTTGTGGTGTATATATGGTTTGGTCGGAATTTTTATCATTAACTGTATGAGAGTTGCCCTGGTATTAGCCGCTTTTCAATATCAATGGAAAGCTTTCATGCTGATCGACCATCATACCCTGTTTAATATTACTGCCTACATTGTCCTTTTCATGCTGATCTTCCTTTACACCCGTGCATCAAAAACGGAAGCGGTTGCCTGACCACACTATGTATTATTTGAATTATAGCAATGGACTGAACTGTTTTTGTGACTAAAGCAGCAATCTATTGCCGAATACCTGACTTCCATTTTGTAAAGTAAAGTTGCCGGATGCACTCCCTGCCATTTTTTCACCTATAAATCGCTTGGCATAATGATTGACAATCAACAGTGACATTTTACATTAAATTTTTAAAATATATTATATGGGAAAAATTATTGGCATCGACCTCGGTACAACTAACAGTTGCGTAGCAGTAATGGAAGGTAATGAGCCGGTAGTAATTGCTAACGACGAGGGTAGAAGAACTACACCAAGTATTGTAGCTTTTATAAAAGACGGTGAACGCAAAGTTGGTGATCCGGCAAAACGCCAGGCTATTACAAATCCTACAAAAACCATCCAGAGCGTTAAGCGCTTCATGGGTCATACTTTCGATGAAGTTTCTGAAGAGGCAAAGCACGTAAGCTATAAACTGATTAAGGGAGATAATAATACTGTGCGGGTGGATATTGAAGGTCGCCAGTACACACCGCAAGAAATTAGTGCCATGACCCTGCAGAAGATGAAAAAAACTG
>JANPIA010000343.1:0-17113 GCA_031424735.1 Segetibacter sp. | reverse complement strand
TGCCCTCAGCCTTGTAAAGATGATAAGGTGCTGATGTGCCATAAAGATCACACGCATTGTGTGAAGCCAAAAGATGTGGCTAAGCACCAGGCTAAAGGATGGACCATTGGCTATTGCCCTTCTACCACATCACAAATTGCCGGTGATGAAATTGTAGAAAGAACAACAGAACCAACATTCAAAATTTCAAACTATCCAAATCCATTTGGTAAGTCAACCAAAATTCAATACTCGCTCCCTTACGATAGTAAAGTGTCTATAAAAGTGTACGACATGATGGGCAGAGACATTGCTACACTCATTAGCGGCGACAGGAGGACTGGTACTTACAACGTGGATTTCGACGGTTCGAAATTGGGCTCTGGCAACTACTACTACAGGTTAAACGCAACAGCCAATGGCAAAGCGTTTACACAAACCGGAAAGATGATACGAATGAAATAAGTTTCGTGTATTAGAATAAAAGGAGCGGCAGTTTGCCGCTCCTTTTTTATGAAATTATTTCAGCCTATTGTGGGCGAAATGATCATCGCAAATAGGGGAATGGTAATAATAAATAACCATTTTCTTAAACTCGCGAAATGACATCCCCTGCCAATATTTATTCAAACAGGTTAATTGCCGGTCTATTTCTGTCTGAATATTATCGGGCAAATCTTCGTTTGTGCCGATGCTTAGGTGGAGTTGGGTTTTGCGGCGATCACTTACAGGAGAATGGATTCCGGCTCTTCAAAATTCAAGTCCAGCTGGGACGTATTAAACCTCCACGTCATCCGGTGATATTTTGTTAAGCCGTAGGCTTCAATAGCAAGGCGATGTTCTTCGGTACCGTACCCCTTGTTATTACACCAGCCGTACAGCGGGTATTCAGTGTGAAGGTTCTTCATGTACTCGTCGCGATAGGTTTTTGCAAGGATACTTGCAGCAGCAATAGATGCAAACAAGCCATCGCCTTTAATTATGCATTTGTGTTTTACATTGTTGTACTGATAAAACCGGTTACCATCAATAAGTAAATAGCGTGGGCGCTTTTTTAACTGGTCAATTGCAAGATGCATTGCTTTAAACGAGGCTTTTAAAATATTGATCTTATCTATCTCCTCGTTATCAATCATTGCCACGCCAAAACAAACCGCTTCTTTCTCAATTACCTTCCGCAGTTCATTCCTGTTGGCTTCTGTAACCTGCTTACTGTCGTTTAATAATGGATGATAAAAATCGCGTGGAAGGATAACGGCGGCAGCGCACACAGGTCCTGCATAGCAACCGCGTCCTGCTTCGTCGCAACCGGCTTCAATGTACTTTTTTTGGTAGAAGGCAGATAACATGTATCAAACGCTTGATGAACGAAATAAGAATAAAAGTTCCAATGCATGGTCAAAAAATTATTCACATGGATTTACGGTTAGTTTTGCACGAAACAAAAAAAGGAAAGCAACCAATTTGCTATTCGTTTGTTTCAATACAAGGGAATACGGCCTGAAAATTTCCGGCAAATGAAGTTTGAAACAGGTACTTTTTGCCCGATAAATGTTTATTATGATTGACAAGAAGACAAGGATTATTGCTAACTGGATTTTTGTTGGAATAGGAATGCTGATTATCCAGGTTTTATTAGGTGGCATTACAAGGTTAACCGGTTCTGGTTTATCTATAACCGAATGGAAACCCATTATGGGCGCATTACCCCCAACAAATGAAAGCGACTGGCAGGCTGCATTTGTACGCTACCAGCAAATTGCACAGTACAAATATCTTAATACGCACTTTACTTTAAGCGACTTTAAATTCATCTTTTTTTGGGAGTGGTTCCACCGGGTGTGGGCCCGACTGATAGGCGTGGTATTTCTGATTCCCTTTATTTATTTCCTGGTAAAAGGCTATATAAAAAAGTGGATGGTTGCGCCACTAATTATCCTTTTTATATTAGGTGCTTTGCAGGGCGCGGTTGGCTGGTTAATGGTAAAAAGCGGCTTAAACGATAATGATCTTTATGTAAGCCACCTACGCCTTGCAGCCCATTTTATGGCTGCCATGGTTTTAATTGGTTATGCCTGGGTTTTTGGTTTAAAGCTGGTGGTTAAGGAGAAGAACCGGGTAGTATCGCCCACCCTGAAAAATGCAGCATTAGCTATTACGGCAGTAATGGTCATCCAATTAATATATGGTGCTTTTATGGCCGGACTAAAAGCGGCCGCAATAGCTTCTACCTGGCCAACAATTAATGGCGAATGGATACCCCAAACGATGTTTGCCAACGGAAGTTTTTTGCGCAACCTTGTTCATAATAAGATCACTATTCATTTTGTTCACCGCAACCTTGCTTATCTAATTACCACAGGCATAATAGTTTGGTGGTGGCGCGCCAAGGATATTACTTTTTCAAAACCATTTAACCGCACAAAAAACGGGATGCTTTTACTGGTGTTTGTACAGGTGTTGCTCGGTATAGCTTCGGTGTTATGCAGCGGGCAAATTGTACCAGGCAAGTTTGGCGCATTTGAATGGCTTGCACAATTGCACCAGCTAACCGGTATGCTGCTATTCTTAAACTTAATGGGTCTGCTTTTTTTATTAAAATGGAAAAGCTCCTGAGTAGTGATCAAACAAAAAAAACTCCCGGTAAATTACCAGAAGTTTTTTTGCAGTACTAAATAAGCTATTGCCGGCGGCGTGCCCTGGCAGCATCCAGCACCTGCTTTTGCTTTTCAACATCTACCCTTCTTTGCTCCTGGTCTTTTTTGTTGTCTTCAATATCTCTTTCAATTTTTTTTCTTTTTTCTTCCAGGTCTTTACCGTCCGATACGGCATTGTTATAGCGTTTCTCTGCCTTTTTCAAATTGTCTTCCTGGTCTTTTATGTCGTTTTCTATGGCAACATCCTGCGCCGGTGTATTAAAGCTGTTTAAAAACCGCTTGCCGTTGCTGATCACCTCTGCATCGCGTTCTTCGGTTACAAAGGCATCGTACGAATCGGTAATAAGCATATAAATGAGCGATACCTCTTTTTGCTGGCGGCTCTTTCTTTCGGTTTTGAAATAGAGGTTGTAAGTGGCAGTTCCTATTTCGGGGAGACTAACATTTTTATATACCATATAGCCATTGTCTTTTTTACCTGTATAACCCAACTGGCTCATTTTCTTTTTTACCGCATCTTCGGTAACATCAGCGGTAAATGGCAGTTCATTAATAATGGCCATTTTAGCCATCTTGTTAATTTTAGTTTCACCTGTGTACGATTGGGCTTTTGCACTAATTATGCAAATAGACAAAACGAGCAATAAGGCGGATATTTTTTTCATAAATTTTGTTTTAGCATGTAGCATTTTAAAATGGACATTAAAGGTAAGTATTATAAAAAGGAGAGGGGTTGGTACCAGTAATTAGTGTAGCGAATATTATACCGGTATCTTTTTACGTTCATTAAAATAAGCAGATATAATTACCTTACAAATCATTTCATCTCTTCATGAAAAAATACCTGGCAGGCACTTACTTTTCGTTGCCGGTGCAATTGTTCCTGCTGCATTTTCGCAAATACCAGGTATTCCTTATTTTCTGGTACATTTTGTTTAGTACGGTTAATGGTACTTTCATGAAAACTTTTGGCGCCAATTCGCTCTTTCTCGGCCCGGAATACCTGGGTAATGTAAATGCGTTGAGCGCCGGAATGGTAGGGTTTTCCATCGCCATTTTTATTATGAGCTGGAACATTACCACCTTTATACTTCATGCAAAACATTTAAAGTTTTTAGCCACCACCTCCAATCCATTTGTAAAATACTGTATCAATAATGCTGTTATTCCTTTCCTGTTTCTCATATATTATTTAATAAAAGCCATCGAGTTCGACAAGTACCAGGAACTCATACCCACCTCACAAATAATCGTGCTGATCGCTGGCTTTATAGCCGGTCTTATTCTTTCGCTGGCTATATCATTTCTATATTTTTTTCGTGCCGATAAATCGATTTACAAAAAAATTGGTGCGGTTATAAGCATTGCCAACAAACGCTACGAGGTAAGCAGTAGGCGCAAAACATTACCGGCAGAAAAAAAAGAATTGCGCATAGACTGGTTTTTAAGTGCTGACCTTCATTTGCGCAAGCCACGCGATGTTCGCCATTACAGCAACGAATTTTTAGACAGCATTTTTAAAAGGCATCACCTGGCAGCCGTTATGTCTGTTTTTGCTGCCTGCCTGTTTTTAGTGATCGTCGGTTTTTTTATGGATGAACCCGTGTTTCAAATTCCGGCGGCAGCCAGTATCACTATTTTTTTCTCTATCCTTATTTCGGTGTCCGGTGCACTGGCTCTTTTCCTTCATAACTGGAGCGTGCCTTTGCTGTTTTTTGTTTACCTGTTTGTTAACTGGATGTACGAAGAAGATATTATTGATACCCGTAACAAAGCGTATGGTTTAAATTACGATAACAGGAGTGAGCGCCCGGTTTATGATCGTGAAAGTATACTTACCCTTGCTTCGGACACCAATGCAGCTGCGGACAAGCTGCAGTTTATTCAAATATTAAACAACTGGAAAGCGCGCCAACCATCTGCAAAACCCGTTATGTATTTTATGAATGTGAGTGGTGGCGGTTTGCGAAGCAGCACTTTTGTAATGAACGTATTGCAACGCCTCGATAGCTTAACACATGGGAATATAATGAAACAGACCATACTAATAAACGGCTCATCAGGCGGTATGCTGGCTGCAACCTATTTTAGAGAATTGTATGCGCAACGGAACAAAAATAAAAACATCGTTTTACAGAATAACGGGTATGTGGATGATGTGGGCAAAGACTTGCTGAACCCTTTATTCTCGTCGTTTGTGGCCCGCGATATTACGGCACCTGCGCAAAGATTTTCTGTTGGCCCGTACAAATATGTAAAGGACCGCGGCTACTCGTTTGAGGAAAAGTTTAACGACAACACGCGTCACTTATTAGACAAGCGGTTAAAGGACTATATATTGCCCGAACGGAATGCGGAGATACCATTGATGTTCTTCAATTCAGTTATCAGCAGGGACGGAAGAAAGCTTTTAATTAGCACACATTCCGCCAGGTTCCTGATGAAAAATACAGGCGATTCGCTGGGGCGAATAAATACCGACCCGGATATTATTGATTATGTTTCATTCTTTCATAAACAGGATCCCTACAACCTCCGCTTATTATCTGCGCTGCGCATGAATGCCACCTTTCCGTACGTGTTGCCCAATGTTTGGCTGCCAACCCAGCCCGTGATAGATGTGATGGATGCAGGTTTACGCGATAACTACGGTATGGAAACAACGCTCCGGTTCATTAATGTTTTTAAAGAATGGCTGGAGGAAAACACCAGCAAAATTGTAGTGATTCAAATTCGCGACCGCCCGTTAGGCGATTGGGATAAACCCTTTGAATCGAAGAGCGTATTGAGTTGGATAACCAAGCCGATCTTTTTATTGCAAACCAACTGGTTTAAAATCCAGGATTATTACCAGGCGGAACAAACGAGCTATGCAATAAGTTCCCCGTTCATGAATAATAAATTTGAGCAGGTAACTTTTCAATATGTACCGGCAAAAAAAGACGCTTCCGCATCGCTTAGTTTTCACCTGAATGCTTCCGAAAAAAGAGACATTGCTGCCGCACTGGATAATGCTACCAATAAAGATGCGTTCGAAAAATTTTTGTTGTTAGAAAAGGTAAGCGGGCAGAAATGACCTATCCATTTAATGCCGATGTCAGCGGTGTGTACTTTTAGTATTGATGGATCCTTTAGCGCGATCATCCTATAATTATTTTCTATTTATGGCAGTGGCTGAAGCAACTTAAAACAATCTTTAATAATGGCAATCTCATATTGATCTTCGGTAATCTTCGGTTCACCATCTATATGAAACGGGGCATGTTTTAAATTTTTGATAGTAAGCATAGGTGTTTGAAAATAGAGGATGTTTTTGTTGGTAATATCGTCCACCAATTCCTGCAATTTATTGTTGCCGCGTATTTGCCGCAGTATGGCAAAAGGCAATTTAGCCTTATTCATTTTTTGAACTATCACTATGTCCAGCAAGCCATCGTTCAGGCTGGCTTTAGGCGCAATGGTAAAATGATTACCAAACTGGTTGCTATTGGCAATGCTTATTAAAAAAGCTTCGGAGTAAAACGAAAAGTTATCGATGATGATCTCAAACTGGTAGGGATGCGCTTTAAAATAGTGAAACAAACTTTGTTGCGTATAAGTAAGCAATCCGCGGGAAGCCTTGTTGGCAAAGTCGTGCGCAACATGGGCATCAAAACCAAGCCCGCTAAGCATACAACTAAACTGGTTGTTTATCTGGAACGCATCTACCGCTGCCGCCTTCCCCGCAAATATTACTTTTAAAGCCTTTGAAGGATTTTTTGGAATGCCTGCAGAAAATGCCAGACCGTTGCCGCTTCCCATTGGTATAATGCCAAAGTTTACTTTTTCATCGCGCAGCGAAGAAACAACCTGGTTAACGGTGCCATCGCCACCCACCATTATAACATCGGTTATTTTTTTTGAATGAATTTGGTCTTTCAAAAAATCATAGTCGCCGGTGGGGTTTGTAGGTATAATGTCAAAATCCATTTTCTCATGCCTTGTACATGTCTCAATCAATTTCGTAATTGGATCCTTCTTTTGTGTTCCCGAAACGGGGTTCACCAAATAAACCAGTTTTCGCTTCATATCACTTTTTATTTCACCATTATCTTACAAACCAATATACGGCGAACTCTCACTACAGCTGCTTTTGACGGATCGCGGGGGATTGCCATGGTGTACAATGAATGAGTTCCTTTTTTTAAGCTGGCGCGAAGTTGTTTTACGGAAACTGAATAGGCAATTTGGTTGGAGGCAGGAATTTTTAGAAGGAGCTGATCTGCATCATTATAAATTTCAAAAGTCCGTTTCCAGTCTTTTGTATCCAGCCGGTTTACAATGCTCAATTTTTCGGTCGACTTAATATTGGAATGGACAATTATTTGTTTTCCGGCATTATCCTGCTCCGGTATCACCCTAACAATTTGCTTTTGTAACGTTACACTAATGCCTGCATCGGTTTGAGCATTCAGGCTAAGAAAACATGCTATCAGGAGAAAAGTAAAGAGTGTTTTCATGGTTTGATTTTTTGTTTGCAAACATCTGCTGTTGGTGCATGCTTATGTTTAACTGTTTTGATTATTACCAACGAATTAACGCACTTGCCCAGGTAAAGCCGCTACCAAATGCTGCCAGGCAAACCAGGTCACCATCTTTTATTTTTCCCTCCTGCCATGCCTCGCACAACGCTATAGGCACACTTGCCGCGGTGGTATTTCCGTAACGCTGAATATTATTATACACCTTTTCGTCTGGCAACTTCATCAGCTTTTGTATCATTTGGCTTATCCTAAGATTTGCCTGGTGCGGTATCAGCATATTAAGATCAGAGACCTGTAATCCATTTGCATGCAACGCTTCGTTAATCACCTCCGGAAACTTTGCGATTGCTTTTTTAAAAACTGCCTGGCCATCCATATTCGGAAAATTTTGCCCCTTGTCAATCATCTCGTGGCTCATAAACATGCTGGCTAAATCGGCCTCATCAAAATCCGCAAACGGGTGATCCTTTGCCCAATGATTGGCATGTGTTCCCGGGTTATACATAGCAAGCAGTTCAGCGCTTTCACCATCGCTGTGCAGGTGGGTACTTAAAATTCCGTGCCTCTCTTTTTTAGTGGCACTTAAAACAACCGCTCCGGCGCCATCACCAAAAATTACGCTCACATTTCTACCGCGGGTGCTTAGGTCTAAACCAAACGAATGTTTTTCGCTGCCAATTACGAGGATGTTTTTATACATTCCTGATTTTATGAATTGGTCGGCTACGCTTATGGCATATACAAAGCCGCTGCACTGGTTACGAATATCCAATGCACCAACCTCTTTCATTTTTAGTTCGCGCTGAACCAATACGCCGCAGCCCGGAAAATAATAGTCGGGACTTAATGTGGCAAATACAATAAAGTCGATATCAAGTGGAGTTAGTCCTGCGCGTTCAATAGCCATCTTAGCAGCTTCAACGCCCATTGTAGTGGTGGTTTCATTTTCCCGATGTGCATACCTTCTTTCTTTTATACCTGTACGTTCCTGTATCCATTCATCGGAGGTGTCCATGTACTTCAACAAATCGTGGTTGGTAAAAACGTTTTCAGGAACATACATGCCTGTGCCGGCAATAAAACTTTGTGGCATTGCAAAATCGTTTAATCGGGCAAAGTAATAAAATTAGTTGTGGGGATTGGAAAAGTTTGATGCGGGGGAGTATTCAAATGATTTTACATTTCTATCAATATAACACTTCAAAAAAACTACCTGGTGTTACCAGAAGATTTAATGATTGAGGCAACCCTTTTTTTCAAAAGTTCGTTTTCATACTTTAACTCAAATACAGGTTTACTGCATGTACCAGGTTGGGAATTAGAATTTATTAACTGCCTGTAATCTTTAAGTGCTAACTCGGTAACTCCTTTCCACACTATCAAAAAAAACTGCCATGAAACTTAATGTTACCATTACCTTTCTTCAGCTACACAACTACTGCCGCAAAGTTTTGTTTATGGCCTTCCTGGCAATAAATTTTGCGTGTTTCAGTGTTCATGCCCAAACAGTTTGGAATGGACCCACCATGATTTTTTCGACGAACAGTGGCGGTGGTGCTGCAGATTTAATTACCAGTAATGTTTCTTTAACAAGGGGTGCTACGCAGGGGCTATACAATAATATTTCAGAAGCATCCTATACACATAATTTGAGCCCGGCTGGTACAGAGTGGTCGTATGGTTCACTGGCAAATTTTGCTTCGTTAACCTACCTGTCGTGGGAGGCATGGAATGGTGGTAAGCCGCCAACTATGGTCAATCAAAACGCGGTGCTTCATCTCAAAACCGAAAACATATACATTGGCATTAAGTTTCTCAGCTGGGAAACAGGGCGAACCGGAGATGGGGGTTTCTCGTATGAGCGAACTACACCATCCTCGTTGCCTGTTACACTTACAAGTTTCAAAGCATTTCTTCAAAAGCAAAACACATTGTTGACCTGGGAAACAGCAACCGAAATTAATAATCAATATTTCAATATTGAACACAGCCGTGATGGGTTAAAGTTTGCATCAATAGGAAGAGTGGAATGTAAAGGCAACAGTACTACCAGGCAATCGTATTCGTTCACGCATATTAATATATTGAATGGAAAGCATTTTTATCGCCTTGCCCAATACGATTTTAACGGTGCAGTTCATTTTTCGCCAGTATTAGTCATCTCCCGCGAAAAACAATTCAATGTAGAATTAGCGCCTAACCCTGCTTCGACTTTCCTGAATGTGCGGGGTTCTGCATCACTCATTGGTGCAACATATAGTGTACACGCTCCAAGCGGGCAGGTTATCAAAAAAGGTGTCATCAATAACCAACAGTTGAATGTGACGTTTTTATCACCCGGCTGGTATTCCATGGTTTTATTCACCCCTGCCGGTGTAAGAATGCAATCATCGTTTTTAAAAAAATAAATGAATTTTGCTATAAAGGCCCCGCAATTAAGCGGGGTTTTATTTTTCTGCAATGCCATGCCCAAATAACAAGTAACGGGTGAACAATAAAGAGGCGTATCCAGCCTATCAAAAACCCAGCAAGTGAAAAGGAGATCGAGTTCATTTTTTGCTGCAAAAAATACACATGGCTTGGTATGAATGCAAAAAGCATAAGCACAATCCCATAGGCACCAAACTTTCTTGTTACTGAAAACGCAATGGCGGTTCCTAACATAATTTCCAACCCACCCGCCAGGTAATTTATAAGTAAAGGGTTAGCAAAAAAAGGGGGGATAATTTTTAAATAGATGGATGGATGCCAGAAATGATTTATGCCTGCAAATACATACAATATAACCATCAGGTAAAGCAAAAATCTATTCATTGTAAAGTTTAAACAAGCTATAAACCCAAAGGTTCAGTATTAGTCTTTTGTTAATCAAGTATCAAACCCCATTGTATTTACCTACCTTCGCCGACTTAAATACCCTGCTAATAGCAGGGAAAATTTCTTCATTAAAAACAGTTACTGCCCTTGCGGCGGATTTGGGTTATGAACATTAGAAATATAGCCATCATTGCTCACGTAGACCATGGCAAAACAACTTTAGTTGATAGAATTCTGCACCAAACCAACGTGTTTCGTGCAAACCAGGAAACGGGTGATTTGATTATGGATAGCAATGATCTTGAAAAAGAAAGAGGCATTACCATTTTTAGCAAAAACGCATCAGTTGTATACAAAGGCGTGAAAATTAACGTAATTGATACCCCCGGTCACGCGGATTTTGGTGGTGAAGTAGAACGTGTATTAAAAATGGCGGACGGTGTTTGCCTACTGGTTGATGCTTTTGAAGGCCCGATGCCACAAACTCGGTTTGTGCTTCAAAAAGCGTTGCATTTAAACCTGAAGCCGATTGTAATTATCAACAAAGTAGATAAACCCAATTGCCGCCCCGATGAAGTGCATGATGCGGTATTTGAACTTTTCTTTAACCTGGATGCTACTGAAGAACAGCTGGATTTTCCAACCTTTTATGGTTCAGGAAAAAATGGCTGGTTTAACAGTAAGAACGAGCAGTGCGAAGACATCACACCGTTATTAGATGGCATTCTTGAATATGTTCCTGAGCCTAAAGTGCCTGCAGGAAATTTACAGTTACAGATCTCTTCGTTGGATTACTCCACTTTTTTAGGACGAGTTGCCATTGGCAAAGTGAACCGTGGCGGTTTAAAGGAAGGTCAGCCTATTAGTTTGGTAACTGCCGATGGTGTTAAAAAATCAAAAGTTAAAGAATTATACATTTTCGAATCGCTGGGTAAACGAAAGGTTACCGAAGTTTTAGCCGGAGATATTTGCGCTGTGGTTGGCTTGGATGATTTTACGATAGGTGATACAATCGCGGATTTTGAAAATCCGGAAGGTCTACCCGTTATCAGCGTTGATGAACCAACCATGAGTATGATGTTCAGCATCAATAACTCCCCGTTTTTTGGTAAGGATGGCAAATTTGTAACATCCCGCCACCTGCGCGACCGGTTGATGAAAGAAACTGAAAAGAACTTAGCGCTTAGGGTTGAAGATACGGACAGTGCCGACAGCTTTTTGGTGTACGGTCGCGGTATTTTGCATCTCGGTGTTTTGGTTGAAACCATGCGAAGGGAAGGTTATGAGCTTACAGTTGGTAATCCGCAGGTGTTGGTAAAAACCATAGACGGCAAAAAAAATGAACCGTACGAAGTGCTGGTGGTTGATGTACCACAGGAATTTAGTGGTAAGGTAATCGACCTGGTTACACAACGTAAGGGCGAAATGCTGGTAATGGAAAGCAAAGGTGAAATGCAACATTTGGAGTTTGATATACCTTCCAGAGGATTAATAGGCTTGCGTTCAAATATGCTTACAAACACAGCAGGTGAAGCGGTTATGGCGCACCGCTTTAATGAATACAAACCCTGGAAAGGCCACATCCCCGGCAGGAACAATGGTGTTTTAATTTCAAAAAACCAGGAAAAAACAACCGGTTATTCAATTGATAAATTACAGGACAGGGGACGCTTTTTTGTTGACCCGGGAGAAGAGGTTTACACTGGGCAAATAATTGCTGAGCATATTAAGCCAGGCGATCTTGTAGTAAATGCAACCGAACCTAAAAAACTTACCAACCACCGTGCAAGTGGAAGCGATGACGCAAGCCGCATTGCCCCTAAAACCTTGTTTACACTGGAAGAGTGTATGGAATATATTCAGCAGGATGAATGTATTGAAGTAACCCCAAAACATATTCGTATGCGTAAGGTTTTGCTGGATGAAGAAGACAGGAAAAAAGTTTCTAAAGGAGCCAAAGTTGAGTCGTTGGCGTAGATGCAAAAATAAATTTCGTACAGGCTGCTTCACAAAGGCAGCCTGTTTTGTTTTAAGCTTATATTACCATTTTGAAATGTTGAACCTGCTTTATTACTTAATCGCAATGTTAAATTTTTGTTCGCTAAAATTAATCGGCGGCTATAGAGCGCTACCCTTAATTTTGCGCAATTCTTCCATACAAAATGATCAATACATTATCCTCCAACGAATCTGTTCGCTCCGATAAAAAGAAAATAATTGTTTTAGGCAGTGGACCCAACCGCATAGGGCAAGGCATTGAGTTTGACTATTGCTGCGTACATGGCCTGCTTGCAATTAAAGAATGTGGCTACGAAGCTATCATGATTAATTGCAACCCTGAAACCGTGAGCACCGATTTTGACATTGCTGACAAACTTTATTTTGAACCTGTTTACTGGGAGCATTTGTGGGAGATCATCGAACTTGAAAAACCGGATGGAGTCATCGTTCAACTCGGCGGACAAACTGCATTAAAACTTGCCCGAAGGTTGCACGCAAAAGGCATTCCTATCATCGGAACTTCGTTTGACGATATGGACATTGCTGAAGACAGGGGACGATTTAGCGACCGTTTGAAAGAACTGGAAATTCCTTACCCCGAATATGGGACAGCCCATACTGCTGATGAAGCCATCGAGGTAGCTAACAAGGTTGGCTACCCGGTACTGGTTCGTCCAAGCTATGTGTTAGGCGGGCAACGGATGCGGATAGTAATTAATGATGATGAAGTAGAAACTGCCGTTATAAGCTTATTGAAACACCTGCCGGGCAATACGGTCCTCATAGATCATTTTCTGGACCGCTGCCAGGAAGCGGAAGTAGATGCCATCTTCGACGGTGAAGATTTTCACGTAATGGGCGTAATGGAACACATCGAACCTGCAGGTATTCATAGCGGCGATAGTAATGCAGTATTACCAGCATTCAACTTAACTCCACTGGTAATTACTACCATGGAATATTACTCAGAAAAAATTGCCAGGGCCCTCAATATAAAAGGACTTATTAATATCCAGTTTGCTATTAAAGACGGGAAAGTTTTTGTGATTGAAGCCAATCCAAGGGCATCGCGAACTACTCCATTTATAGCCAAGGCTTATCAAATACCTTACTTAAATATTGCCACCAAGGTAATGTTAGGTGCCGCAAAATTGAGTGACTTTACTTTTGAGAAAAAGCTGGAAGGCTTTGCTATTAAGGAGCCTGTTTTTAGCTTCGATAAATTTCCCGGCGTGAGCAAGGAATTAGGACCTGAAATGAAGAGTACGGGTGAAGCCATACGGTTTATTAAAGATTTGAGGGATCCTTATTTCAGGATGCTTTACAAGGAAAGAAGTATGCATTTAAGCAGGTAAAATTCTGCCACACCTTGGAGGTGTGGCAGAATTGCATGCAACTAAATAGTTTCTTATATTGATATCAGCCATGCATATTAAACGTGGCAGATATCCATGCAGCTATCTGAAGGTCGCCTGTACCATATCTATAACCGGGGAATTAATAAACAAGTCCTCTTTTCCTCGCCTGCCAATTACATTTACTTTTTAACAAAAGTAAGAACATACTTACTTCCCGTTTGTGATATAATCGCCTATTCTCTTTTGCCCCGGCATTTTCACTTTCTTATACATGCAAACGCTACCAGCATTTTAACCACCAAAGCCGGAGCATTGGATATGCAGTATGTATCTGCTGCTTATAAACACCTGCTAAGCAGCTACACCAAAGCCTATAATAAAATGTACAGTCGCACCGGTTCGTTGTTTGTACAAAATACACAATGCAAAGATGTATCTCCTGAACCCGAATGCAGCAACCATGCATTAGCCTGTTTCCAATATATACACCAAGCTTCCCGTTTAACAGGTGTTGCAATCAATATTGGAAACTGGGAATATTCGTCGTTTCGGGATTATGCTGGTTTGAGAAATGGGACGCTATGTAACAAAGCAAAAGGGTATCAATTATTGCAAATTGAGCAAGCGGATATTGAAAAGGGTATTTCTGTTCCAATTGATGAGGAAAATATCAGTAAACTTTTTAACTCAGATAACTTCCGTAGTGCCACACTTTAAAAGTGTGGCATTACGGAAAGCCAGTTATGAACCACCCAACCATATATTTTTGGAAACAGGTGCCTTCTTTAAGGTTACTCGTTCCGTTTATTGCAGGCATTTTAATTCAATGGTATGTTCCAATTCCCCTCAAAGTTCTCATCATTTCTTTTTTATTCATCGCTTTGGCGGGTCTGGCATTTTATATTTTGCCCCAAGCATACAAGTTTTCGTTGCGATGGCTACAGGGCATCTTTGTTCAATTGCTACTGCTTGTATTTGGTGCGGGCATTGTTTACAATCACGACATCGTGAATAACCAATTATGGATAGGCAATCATTATATTGACAGCAGTGCGCTCCTCGTTACTATAAAGGAGCCTCTTGTTGAAAAAGCAAAGTCGTACAAAGCGCTTGGAGCAATTGAAGCAGTTCAAATAAAGGGGCAATGGCGCCAGGTAAAGGGAAACATGCTGTTGTATTTTAAAAAAGACAGTCTTCCACCAACGGTTGCATATGGCACTCAGATTATTTTTACAAAACCGTTGCAAAAAATCTCCAACTCGGGTAATCCCGGAGCCTTCAATTATCAAAGGTTTTGTGCTTTCCAGGATATTCATCATCAGGCATTCATCAAGCAAAATGAATACGTAATAACGGGTACAACCAATGTGAACGCGTTGCAACAGTGGCTATTCAATTTGCGATCCAACGTAATATTTACACTGCAGAATTATATTTATGATGACCGCGAAGAAGGGGTTGCAGAAGCTTTATTAATTGGCTATCGCGATGACCTTGACAAAGACCTGGTGCAGGCTTACAGCAATACGGGTGTGGTTCATATCATAGCCATTTCGGGACTGCATTTAGGCATGATATATATGGTACTTGTTTGGCTGTTTAACAGGTTCAAAAAAAGAAAGTGGATAGCTTGGACCAAGCCGATTGTGATACTCGGCGTGCTATGGATTTTTAGTTTACTTGCCGGGGCTGTTCCATCAATACTGCGTTCGGCCGTAATGTTTAGCTGCATTATTTTGGGAGAAGTGATCAATAAGAAAGCGTCTATTTATAACAACCTTGCAGTCTCCGCTTTTGCAATGCTGTGCTTCAATCCATTTTATTTATGGGATGTTGGCTTCCAGTTATCGTATGCTGCGGTGTTAAGTATCGTCACCTTTATGAAACCGGTTTACAACTGGTTCTATTTAAATAATAAAATACTGGATGCCATCTGGAAGATGAATGCCGTTACTATTTCAGCGCAGGTTTTAACGCTGCCGATTGTGCTATACTACTTCCACCAATTTCCTAATCTTTTTCTTATAACAAACTTTGTAATTGTTCCTCTTTCCAGCATAATCTTGTTTTCGGAACTAGCATTGTTAATGGTTTCAGGGGCTCCTCTTTTAGCTACGTGGATGGGGGCGATGTGTTCCGCCATGTTGAGAGGTATGAATAATTTTATTGGATACATGAATGCTATACCATTTTCGGTAACGGAAAATATCAGGATGAGTTTACCCCAGGCAATTGTACTTGCTGTATTTATTATGTCCCTTTCGTATTGGATGCTCCGCAAACACAAAAATTCTCTGTTTGTTGGACTGGCAGCAGTGTTTGTTTTTTTTGTTATGAAGGGCACTGAAATTATATTCACAACAAGGCAACAAAAGCTGATTGTCTATAACGTGCCGCAGCATACTTCCATTGATTTTATATATGAAGACAAATTTTACTTTATGGGGGATAGCGCTGTTGCAGCCGATGGGTTTTTAAAAAACTTTCACCTGAAATCTGCAAGAACAATATTTGGGATTCAACCAGCGGTACAACTGGAGAACCTTCGTATAACATTTCCTTTTGTAGAGTTCGGACAAAAGAAGATTTTGCTGGTAGATCAACCATATAGATTTCAGTCCTCCCAAAAAATTCCGGTCGACCTGATCATTATTGCCAAAAATCCTAAGCTCTATATTTCTGAGCTAACTGAAACTTTCGATTGTAAGCAAATCGTATTTGATGGCTCAAACGCTTTGTGGAAAATCAACCAATGGAAAAAAGATTGTGACAGCCTACATTTGCCGCATCATTCAACTGCCGACAAAGGTGCGTTTGAAATGAACCTTTAACCTTGCTGCTGTTCTCTGTCACTGCTCTTGCAAAAATTTATCATGGAAAAGAAAATTCAATCAGCCCTGATTTCAGTTTTTTACAAAGATGGAATGGATACAATTGCCCGCCAGCTTCATCAGTTAGGCATTACAATCTATTCAACCGGCGGTACGGAAAAATTTATTAAAGATCTGGGCATACCCTGCATACCAGTGGAAAGCCTCACAACCTATCCTTCCATTTTAGGAGGGCGTGTAAAAACCCTGCACCCGGCCGTGTTCGGTGGTATTTTGGGTAGAAGAAATATAGAACAGGATGTTGCAGAAATGAAGGAATATAATATCCCGGAGATAGACCTTGTGATTGTTGACCTCTATCCTTTTGAAGAAACACTTGCAAATACCTCCAACGAAAAATCCATCATTGAAAAAATTGATATTGGCGGACCTTCTATGATACGTGCCGCTGCAAAAAATTTCAGCGACCTTTTAGTAATAGCTGCGAAGGAAGATTATGGATCGCTCGAAAAATTGTTGGTAGAACAACAGGGCATAACAACCCTTGAGCAGCGAAAGCAATTTGCTGCAAAAGCTTTTAAAATAGTAATGCATTATGATATTGCCATCAGCAACTATTTTAACAGCCAGAATCCATTGCAAAGCATTCAACAGGCATCGCAGCAAACCCTACGTTACGGCGAAAATCCGCATCAGCAGGCTACATTTCATGGCGACTTAAAAAAGGTTTTTACACAATGCAGCGGCAAAGAAATTTCCTACAACAACCTGGTGGATATAGACGCTGCCATCCAGTTAATTAAAGAGTTTACAGAGACAACATTTGCAATCATTAAGCATACAAACGTATGTGGCATTGCATGCCGCCCTGTTATTAAACAAGCCTGGGAGGTTGCTTTGGCAGGCGACCCTGAAAGTGCATTCGGTGGCGTATTGGTTTGTAATGG
>JANPIA010000342.1:0-8921 GCA_031424735.1 Segetibacter sp. | reverse complement strand
ACTTCTTTGTATAACAGCCAGAGTTTATTCAGCGGCAATGTTACCGCTACCAACAACATCGACCGACAGCAGGTAAATTTTAAACTGGGTAAAACTTTGTTAGATAATAAAGTGATAATAACGGTAGGCGGCGACCTTGATTTTAAGTTAGGTAGCAACAGCGCTTCTTCGCAACAACTTGGGGCACTGCAGTTTTTACCAGATATCACCATTGAGATCATCCTATCTAAAAGCCGGAAAGTAAGGGCGATCATCTTTAGCCGTAATAACCTGGATATAACAGAAGGCAACGTGGGTCGCCGTAATAGGCAGGGAGCAAGTATATCGTACCGTAAAGATTTTGAACAATTTTTTGGGGAGAAAACCCGGGACGTAGCGGCACCGGCAGTTGATTCGTCGGTTATTTTTAAGTGAGGACGAAAAGGTACCTGGGCAAAGCAACAATCAAAAGGTTTCTAAATCGCTTTCGTGGCAACTATTACAGAAATCAAAGCAGGTCATTCAATATCTCATGCCCCAGCTTATCTCTTTTTGTCTGCAAGTATTTTTCGTTATGCGGGTTTGATTTTACTTCGATAGGAACGATATCTACTATTTCCAACCCATACCCCTTCAGCCCCGCCCTTTTCTTTGGGTTGTTGCTCATCAATTTTAATTTTGTTACGGAGAGGTAACGAAGTATTTGAGCGCCAATTCCATAATCTCGTTCATCCATACCAAAGCCTAAGTGAATGTTTGCCTCTACCGTATCCATTCCCTCCTCCTGCAATTTATAAGCTTTCAGTTTATTAATTAACCCAATGCCTCTGCCCTCCTGGTTCATGTAAACAATTACGCCTTTACCTTCTTCTTCCACCATTTTCATGGCTTTATGCAATTGTTCTCCGCAATCGCATCGAAAGCTGGCTAATATATCACCCGTAAAACAACTGCTGTGCACACGGGTTAATATAGCTTCCCCAACTTTCCACTCTCCCTTCACAAGGGCAAGGTGTTCGCTGTTGGTTGTTTTCTCTTTAAAGGCAATCAATTTAAAATGTCCATACTTTGTCGGCATATCCACCCGAACAATTTCTTCAATGAGCGTATCCTTTTTTAGCCTGTATTCAATCAGGTCTTTTATAGAAATCAGTTTCAGGTCAAACTTTTTAGCAACTTCTTCTAATTGAGGAAGACGGGCCATGGTACCATCTTCGTTCATTATCTCAACCAGCACCCCACCATGCGGTGGATCAAAACCAGCCAAACGCGCCAGGTCAATGGTTGCTTCGGTATGCCCGGTTCTGCGTAGCACGCCGCCCTTTTTTGCCCGCAACGGAAATATATGACCAGGCCGACCTAAATCTCCGGGAATGGTATCTGGATTAATAAGCGCCTGCACCGTTTTTGCCCGGTCGTGTGCTGAAATTCCGGTGGAGCAACCATGCCCCAGCAAATCAACCGAAACCGTAAAAGGGGTTGCATGAAGCGACGTATTACTGTTAACCATCAAATCAAGTCCCAGTTCATCACATCTTTCCTCTTCAAGCGGAACGCATATCAGTCCACGCCCTTCTTTACTCATAAAGTTGATGACATCCGGCGTTACCGAATTGGCAGCCGCAATAAAGTCACCTTCGTTCTCGCGGTCTTCATCATCTACCACAATTACCAGCTTACCTTTCTTAATATCTTCAATCGCACTTTCAATAGTATCCAACATAGTGTTGCTTTGCCAGCAAATTTACGGGCAAACTTTTCAAATAAGGCTGATGATTGAAAACGGGAGGGTACACAAAAAGCAAAATCAAAATGATTTAAAAACTTCGAAAGCAGCTAAATGCGGGGCTGCGATGCCTTTCACGGGAGCGAGTTGTTAATAGAATGTTTACGCTGCAATTAAATTTATCGTTTTCTTTGCTCACGAAAAATCAATTTTTATATGATCTGTAAAAGAATTTTACCCTTACTTATTGCTATCCTTCTTTCTCCTGTGATGGTTTTGGCGCAAAATACTACCAGTAGTATTGGCGGTGTAGCTAAAAATGCTGATGGAAATCCAATGGTTGGCGCAACTGTAACAGCAACACACGAACCATCCGGAACAATCTATCGCGGACAAACCCGGGCCGGTGGACAATTTGATTTGCAGAATGTAAATCCCGGCGGACCTTACACTATAGAAGTAACATTTGTCAACTTCGAACCCCAACGGCGTTCGGATATATTTCTTAACCTTGGCGAAACTTCCAAGCAGGATTTCGTTTTGTTTGTTAAAGGCAGTCAGCTTACCGAGGTAACCGTATTGGGTACACGGCGCGCAACCGATATGGAAGTAAAGGGTGGAACAGGAAGTACCATTGGCAGAGATAAAATGGAAAACCTTCCCACTGTCGGCAGAAATTTATCAGACTATCTAAGAGCGACGCCACAAATTAAAATAAGTGGTGCAGGTAATGCAGCCAGTGAAGGTGCAATGTCGTTTGCCGGGCAAAATGTTCGCTACAATTCATTTTATATTGATGGAGCCGTTAACAATGATGTGTTTGGACTTGCCTATGCTGGTACAAACGGTGGTCAATCCGGTATTGCTCCTATTTCAATAGATGCCATCGACCAGTTCCAGGTATTGATTTCTCCGTACAGCGCTTCTGTTGGTAACTTTACAGGAGCAGCAATTAATGCGATTACCAAATCAGGTACCAATACATTACATGGCTCTGCATATTATATTTTCCGAAACGAAAAATTGAGTGGTAAAACGCCAACTGGTCCTAAAAACCTGGCTACACGACTTTCTGATTTTGGCAATAAGACTTATGGTTTTACACTTGGTGGACCCATTGTAAAATGCAAGTTGTTTTATTTTATAAGTGGAGAACTACAGAGAGACCAAACTCCAAACCCTTTTGATTTTTCTACTTATCAGGGCGACACCAAAGACAGATCTATCTTACAAAAATTAGTAGATACCATTGCGGCAAGAGGCGGCGGTTACAATCCAGGTGGTTTTGAAAACAATATAGGTGAAGTAAAATCGGAGCGTTTTACGGGTAAACTTGATTGGAACATCAACCCAAAAAACAAGCTGGCGCTTAGCTACCGATATACCGGCGGAACAAGGGTACTTGTGTTTGCCAGTACGCCAACCACTATCAACTTCAACAAGTCAGGGTACACTTTTCCATCCAAAACAAATTCGGCTTCTGCCGAACTGAAATCATCTTTTGGTAAATTTTCCAACCGCCTCTTGCTTACGTTTACCAATGTAGAAGACGATAGAGGTCCTATAGGTGGTGGCGATGCGTTTCCGGCGGTGCAAATTACCGATGGTGGTGCAAGAATTATTTTTGGTACTGAGGCGAGCTCAACATTTAATTACCTGAAGCAAAGCACCTACAACTTGGTGGATCATTTCAGGTTCAACTTTGGAAAGCACTATTTTACAACTGGTGTTGAGGCAGAATCTTACAAAGCATACAATACATTCATCCAGAACACCGCGGGTAACTACCAGTATAATACATTACAGGATTTCTTCGATAACAGGCGCCCGGTTCAATACATTGCCAACTTCCCTCTGATTGGTGGAAAAGATGAAAAGAATACAAATGCGGCAGCAAATTTTACGATATTTAAAGGTGCTGCCTTTATTAATGACGAAATTCGTGCAAATAAAGACCTCACTTTTACGGTAGGTGTTCGTGCCGACTATTATAAATTTCTTACAAAACCTATTGCCGATCCATTTGCAATAGACTCAGCCATGCCAAAATTTGCTCAGTATTACGATCTAAAAGGTACTATGCCCGGGCAAAAACCAAGCGTGCCGGTTTCAATATCGCCAAGGTTTGGTTTTACTTACAATATCCCCAGCGAAAATTTGACGGTACGGGGTGGTGTGGGTTGGTTTGCGGGCAGAATTCCATTGGTATGGCCAGGTGGCGTTTACAACAATACCGGTGTTTCTTCGGGAGGATATACTGTAAGTCAAAATGTAAATACGGCCATATACAATCGTGATATCATCCGATTCAGAACAACACCTTACACGCCTGCAGAAGTCACTTTGTCGCTCGATAATGCAAAAAATAACTTGAACCTGATGGCAAAAGAATTTAAAATGCCAAAGGTTTTTCGTAGTTCTATTGCATTCGACAAGCGTTATAGCAATGGCTGGTCTACCAGCTACGAAGCAATGTTTACTAAAAATGTAAACGATATCTACTACCAGAACATTAACCTCATTCCACCAACATTAACGCCTTTGGTTGGCCCCGACCAACGCAAGGTTTACAATACTTCCATCAATATACCCATCCGCAGCAATGGATTAAACCCTTATAGTGGTGCTTACCTGATTCAAAATGCTGAAGGGCAAAAACCTTTCTCCTATAACTTTACTGCATCAGTAAACAAATCTACGCGTACAGGTTTTAACATGAGTATAAGTTACAACTATGGCGACTCCTACGTGT
This sequence comes from Segetibacter sp., assembly GCA_031424735.1. GTDB lineage: Bacteria > Bacteroidota > Bacteroidia > Chitinophagales > Chitinophagaceae > Segetibacter. The sequence goes on along the minus strand of JANPIA010000342.1, from coordinate 4,464 downwards.
TGAACGAGGCACAAAGTTCTACCAACAACAGCCAGTGGAGCAGCCAGGAAACTGTTAACGGACGCAATTTTGTAGATCTTAGCCGTTCCGATAACAGTGGCGCGCATCGTGTGTTTGCTTATGCAAGCAAACGCTTTACGTATGCTAATAAAAAAGCCTCCACTACCGTTACACTAACTTATACCGGACAGTCGGGTAACCCCTTTAGTTATGTTTATAGTGGACAAATTGTTAGAGATGGAATTAACTTTAACGACCTGATCTTTGTTCCCACAACAGCGCAGTTGCAAACAATGACTTTCACTACTTTGGCTGTAGGAGCAAATATTTATTCACCGCAGGTTCAGCGCGACGCATTGGATAATTATATTCAAAACGACAAATACCTTAGAAATCGCAGGGGGCAATATGCAGAAAGAAATGGAAGCAGAACGCCTTTCACCAATGTTGTTGATTTAAAAGTTGCACAGGCATTCAACGTAAAATTGTCTGACAAAACCTATAGCATGGAACTTGGATACAGCATGTTCAACTTTACCAATTTTCTTAATCGTGAGTGGGGTCGCCAGTACATTGTTGCTAACGACAACTTCTCCATCATGAATTTCAGTTATACTTCAACCTCTAACCTGACACCGCGCTATACATTCAATCCTACAACACCAACGCCCGAAACCGTTTATGCACGTTTTAATCCAACCTATACTGCGCGTTGGATGAGCCAAATTGAATTGAGGGTTAAGTTTTAATGATTTCTCTTAAAAACCGTTTCAACTACTGAAGCGGTTTTTAATTTCCTTCTAACGTTTGTACCGCAAAGCCATTTATACAGGATTGTATGAACGGCTTTTCGTTTTCAATTTGTTAACAAAAATTAATAACTAATTAAAACCGGATTTTCATCTTTGAACCTAAATCAGCCCAGCTATGAAAAGTAAAATGAAGTGTTTTTTAATGATAGCCACAATGCTGCTGTCTGTAAATGTAATATCGCAGGAGACTACCTCCGAAATAAGAGGTACCGTATCGGATGGAAACGGTGCTGTTGCCGGCGCTACCGTTTCCGCGCTGCATGTACCTACGGGTACCCGGTATGCCACCACCACTCGTAAAGATGGCAGATACAATTTACCCAATGTGCGGGTAGGTGGACCATACGATGTTAACGTAACCTTCGTAGGTTACAAAACAGAATCACAAAGTAATATTATGCTTGTATTAGGGCAGGAATACAATGCTGACTTCAAGCTTTCCTCGTCAAGCGCCACTTTAAGCGAAGTGGTTGTAGCGGTTACCCGGCAGGATAAAGTGTTTAACTCAAGCCACACCGGTAGCCAGGAAATTATAGGCCGTACCCAAATAGAACGCTTACCAACTATTAACCGGAGTTTGCAAGACTTTACAAAACTAACCCCCTCTGCAAACGGTTTAAGTTTTGGCGGGCGCAGCAACCAGTACAATAATGTTACTGTTGACGGCGCAAATTTTAATAATGCATTTGGTCTATCATCAACGTTAGGAGGACAAACAAGTTCACAGCCTATTAGTATAGATGCCATTGAACAAATACAGGTAAACGTTTCTCCATATGATGTAAGGCAAGGTGGCTTTTCAGGTGCGGGAATTAATTCTGTAACACGTAATGGTACTAATCAATTTAAAGGATCTGTGTATACTTATATAAGAACACCTGAGTTGCAGGGTTACCGGGTTAAAACTAATAAAATTGTTAAGCCAAGTTTTGACTACAATTTGCGCGGTGCATCCGTAGGAGGACCAATCATTCCCAACAAACTGTTCTTTTTTCTTAGTGGCGAACAGGAAAGGATCAGCCAGCCAGCTACTACTTTGGTTGCAAACAAACCAGGGCAAACTGCAGTACCTGGCGTAATATCTCAGGCAGTGGCCGATACGTTAGATGCATTGAAGAGTTTTTTAATGCAAAAGTTTAATTACAACCCCGGTGAGTTTCAAAACTATAATTACAAAACCCATAGTGATAAACTTACCGTTAGACTGGACTGGAACGTTAATAAATCAAACACGTTTACCTTAAAGTATAATTACCTGAAGTCGTTCAGGAATATTGCTGCGAGCAACAGTGGTGCACCCAATGGTAACAGGCAGCCCAGCGATAATGGATTGCCCTTTAGCGGTAGTGGCTACACCATCAATAACAATTTTAATATTGTGATCGGTGAATTGAATACCCGCTTCAGCAATAAAGCTTCTAATAAACTCCAGGTAGGTTATACTGCTTTGAGGGATTTCAGAAGTTCATTGGGTAGCGGAGATTTTCCTTTAGTGGATATTCTAAACGCGCAGGGTCAAACGTATACTTCCTTCGGCTATGAACCATTCACGTATAACAACATTTTAAGTTCCAACATTTTTCAATTTTCCGACATCTTTAGTTTTTATGCAGGACAACACGAGATTACAGTTGGTACCCAAAATTATATAAAGAAGTTTCAGAATGGTTTTGCTCCAAATTTTGAAGGTGCTTATGTGTTTAATAGCCTGACAGATTTTTATAACAGTGTAAACAATGGTGCAGCTAACGCAAGAAGTTATGGCTTGCAGTATTCGTTAACTAAGGATGGTTCATTTCCTTTTGCAGAAATTGGCGTTACAGAATTAGGTTTTTTTGCTCAGGACAAATGGAGAGCTAAACCGAATTTTACGGTCACTTATGGCTTACGTGTTGACGCACCTATTTTTGAAGATAACTTTACTTCAAATCCTAATGTTCCCAATCTCATATTCAGAGATGGAAAAAAATATGATGTAGGTCGTAAACCTGGCACAAACATTTTGTTTTCGCCACGCTTAGGTTTTAATTGGGATGTTTTCAAGAATCAAAAAACACAGGTGCGTGGTGGTATCGGTTCTTTCTCAGGTCCCCCACCCTTTGTATGGATCAGCAATCAAGCGAGTAATAATGGGGTGCAGTTTGGTTCTTACTTAAACACTATTGATCCGGCTACCGGGAAGCCATATGTTTTTAGTGCCGACATCAATAAATACAGGCCAACATCAGGAGCAAACACTTCATACAACCTGGTATTTACAGATGAAAAATTTAAATACCCACAAGTATTAAAAACAGGGATAGCTATTGATCAAAAGTTACCGCATAATATAGTTGCAACCCTTGAATACTCATATAGCAAAGACCTTAATGCTGTAAACTTTGAAAATGTAAACCTTCCTTCAACAGGTACTCTGCTCGCCGGACCAGACAACAGGCTTCGCTACTCGGCACCAAGAATTTATTCAGGACAAGGTGGGGCCACAGTTACAAACCCAAACATTACAAATGCCATTTTGATGACCAATTACTCAAAAGGATATTCATCTGTAATCACACTTCAACTACAAAAAACAACCAAAAACTTTTATACAAGTGTGGCTTATACATATAGTCAGGCAAAAAGCCTTAACGATGGGGGTTCAATTGCCGCGAGCAACTGGAGAGACAGACCTGTAACCAACGATCCTAACGCTCCTGAGTTAGGTTTTGCGAACTTCTACCAGCCACACCGTGTAATTGCACAGGCTTCCTACCGTAAGGAATATGGAAAGCATTATGCAACATCAATAGGGTTGATTTATGAAGCGGCCCCTAATACGGTTGGATCTTACACGTATAATGGCGATGTTAATAATGATGGTACTGGCGGTAATAATGATCTCATATATATTCCTGCAAATCAAAGTGAGATTGTTTTGGTTCCTGTAAATACTGGTGGTGGAACTATTACAGATACCAGGACACCTGCTATCATTTGGAACCAGCTCAACAATTTTATAAACCAGGATCCTTACCTGAGTGCTCACCGCGGACAGATGGCGCAACGTAACGCAGCCATTGCTCCCTATTTCAAACGCCTTGATTTAAATATTACCCAGGACTTTTACTTCAAAAGCGGAAAAAACAAAAACACACTGAGGCTTTCTTTTGATATGATTAACTTGGGCAATTTCATTAACAAATATTGGGGCGTTGCACAAACATTCAGGAATACATCATTGTTAAGATATGAGGGTTTGGTAACTGCGGCTACCGATCCAAATGTTGGCAAACCTCGTTACTCATTCTTATACCAAAATGCGGCAAACCAAATTCCGTTTGTAAACAGCTATCAGGATAATACAAACATTTTATCCCGCTGGCAGGGTCAGTTAGGAGTTCGGTATTTGTTCAATTAGTGAATGATGAAATAAAAAAGCGGCTTCAAAAATTGGAGCCGCTTTTTTTATGTGTTTTATTTTTTTACGGGCCCATGAACAAAGGCATCATTTGTTGCGTCGCATTTCGTTCGTAGGCATAGCATGGGGCAGCAAGTCTAAGCTTTCCCAATAATCGTTGACCAATGCCTATTGACTATGCCCCAATGATCAACAACCCTATCTCCCCCATCCCCACTTTAAAAAATCCGGGAATGCTTTCGCCCATGTTTC
>JANPIA010000341.1:0-5527 GCA_031424735.1 Segetibacter sp. | reverse complement strand
CACCTTCCTTCGCAAACAATACTGCTACCGCTTTTCCAATTCCACTGTCGCCTCCGGTTACCAGGGCTACCTTTCCTTTCAGCTTGCCACTACCTGCTACCAACAGGTTATCTGCAACCGGCTTTGGGGTCATCTTTTCCTCAATGCCCGGCCTGCGTTGCTCCTGCGGCTTTCTAAGCGACTTCTTTTCATTTGTTATCTGCATGAAAAATTTTTATTCGAACCTGTAAAAGTATTATGCCGTTACTGTGTAGATTATTACGCAACCATCCGTGGAAATATATCTACACGAACTGAATACCTATTCGCTTATCTTAATTGGTTGTAAATCGCCGAGGGCAGGTCCATTTATCACAACACCACCAGTTGTAAACCGGGAGCCATGACAAGGACAATCAAACGATTTCTCCTCTGCATTCCATTGCACTACGCAACCAAGGTGTGGACAGATTGCGGTGTAGGTATTCAGCTTACCGTTTTCATCGCGATAAGCCGCCACCTTTTTTATTCCGACAGTAATAACAGCACCTTCGCAATTGGCTAACAGTTTTGTTGATTCAACATCGCCCGGTTTCAAAAAATCAGCATACTGCACAGCCATGTTGCCGGCTTCCTTCAAAAAATCGCCCGTAGCCTTTATACTGATGCGGGCGGGATCATACAACTTTTTCCAGGGGTTATCAATTCCCTGTATCAGGTCGGCTACTAACATTCCGCCAATGGTGCCATGGGTAATGCCATTTCCGGAATCGCCTGTGATAATATAAATATGATCGTCCCCGGGATTTTTGCCAATGAAAGCCAGCGAATCTACTGGCTCCATTACCTGCCCCGACCATCGATAGATTACTTCACCCATTTGCGAAAAACGTTGTCGTGCCCATGTTTCAAGGCGTTGATAGCGTTCATCGTACGATATATTTTCTGCATCTGCCTGCCCGGTTTTATGATCCTCACCGCCACAAATAAGCAGATCATGTTCATCAGTATAAGCCTGCGTTCTAACATAATGGTACGGCAAGCTCGTCCACGTGGAATTATGGTCGCCGGTATCCCACCAGAGCGCTTTTTCAACTGAATTTTTCGGTAACAACGCAGCTATAGCATACGATCGGTAAGCATGTTGTTTCGTGTGTATAGTAAAACGATTGTTGATGGGTGTATTGGTAGCCACCACAATATTGTTGGCTTTGATAGTATACCCGTTTGCAGTTACCTCGTTTTCTTTTACCTCCTCCGCACGTGTTTTGGTAAACACTTGTCCACCGCGTTGTACAATACGTTCCAATAATGCGTAACAATATTTTAAAGGATGGAACTGCGCCTGAAAAGGAAACCTGAGCGCCGGGCTCGTTTCATTTTTCATTTCCGGAACATGCCCGATCAACTCTGTAGCGATACCGGCTTTAGTGGATGCCTTAAGCTCATCCTGCAATGTTCTTATATTATCGGATGGATGTAAAAAAAGATAGCCGTTCAACCTTTCAAAATCGCAAACAATGTTTTCGCGGCTAATTGTTTTCTCAATAAAGTTGATGGCAGCTGTATGGCTTTCGGCAGCAAGCCGCGAATTTTCTTCACCATGCATTTTTTCAATATCGGTATAAAAATCGTCGAGCGCATTCGCTATGTGTGCCGTGGTTCTGCCCGTTTCACCACTGCACGGCAAACCATCTTCTATAATAACAACTTTTTTACCCGCGTTTACCAGGCAGTAAGCTGTTGTAATGCCTGCTATGCCTGCTCCTATAATGAGTGTATCGGTTTCAATATTTTGGTGTAAAGCGTTAAACGATGGAGCTTTTTCACTATGTAACCAGTAAGAAATATTGGTACCGGATGTTTGAGTACCTGGCGTATCATTTTCAGGAGTTTGCATGGAAAGCTTTTACTTCCGGCATTCAATTCATATGCCATTGAAAATTTGTAATTTGCATTTACATACCCGGATTGATTCTGGACCATGGCACGATTTTAATCTTAATTACTTTGAACCGCACCATTAATTCTTTATTCGAAAAAAATATTTAAGATGATACAATACCTGAGCGACAACCTAAATGATTTTTCCAATACAAACACTGCAATCGATGTTTTGGATGATAAATTGGACCTCAATATTGAAAACCCAGGCACACAATTCAGCGTAACGGATAACGGACTAATCGCCATGGCAGATGACGATGATCTGGATGAAGATGAGGATGACATGGATGAAGACGACCTGGACGTAGATGAGATTGAAGTAGTGGAAACCGATGAGGTTGTTGAAGAAGTGCCAACAGACGATGACTTAGCGATTGACGAAGATTTGGATGACGGTGATTTGGATGACGATGATGATGATATCTAATCTGACTATGTAAACAAATACCTCAACTCTCAATTTTTATTGAGAGTTTTTTTATGGGTGCGAATGCGCCTTCAAATAACCAAAGAACGCCTCTAACACCTGCAGTGCATAATCTAACTGAGTTTGTAACGGATCGGTTTTATAGGAAACAATTTTTTGCGCTAATACAGGTTTGCCATTTTTACTCACACAAAAAAAAGCGTGTAATCCTTCCGTTTCGCATTGGGGAACTATGGTGGCGTAACCGGTTATGCCTATGCCATACGTGCTCAAAAATTTCGCACTTACATTAACAGCCAGTTCGATTGAAACCCTTTCCGAAACAGCATTTACATTGTCAGCGTGAATGGGATCCACGTTTAATTGCCGCGTTTTTTGCCCGGTATTATATACCGTCAATCCTCCCTGGAAAAACTTGGATGCATCTATTGCAAGCGAAAGCGCCGCCTGTAAATGACCAGCCGTTACACTTTCCGCTACAGCAATTGTCTCTTCATTCCGGATGAGTATGGTTTTGATTTCGTTTATAACTTCGGTGTTGTACATGGTTTATTTTTTATCAAGAATTCCATTCACAAGGCTTTTCCATTGACCGGCAGAAAACCCCAGCATAGCACCCAGGGCAATCATCGCATTTCTTGTTTTATCAACAATCGCTTCTGCGGCGGTATTGGGTTTTTCGTTTCTTCCGTGTACCTCGGCACAAACTGTATTGCCTACTCTTTTTACCACAAACGAACTGGTTGCTTCCTCTGAGAAAAAGTGAGCGACATCTTCGTTACTATTTAACGGGTTGGTTGCAGGGCGCACCCGAATGCCCGTTGTTTCGTTTTGTCCATCGGAATGATTTTCTATCGCCTCTATTTTTACACAATCAAAACCATCACCTGTATTGCTTCCGGGTCCGGGTATATCTATTTTAAAATGATCGTTAACCTGCGCATCCCTGTTGGCTTGCCGTCCATTTGCATCAGTTAACTGGAATGTAGCGGTAACGGCTCCGCAGAGGTTATGCCAATTGTTTACATCAAGAAGGCGCTTGCTGGCTTCAACAAATAGCTGGTGCGCTTTTTCAGCACTGTGAGTGTCTACACATGTTTCAATATCGGTGCTGGCACCTTGTTCCTGTTCGGGTATGATGGGTTTTACTTCCTGCATAAACATTTGTTTTATCCGGGTAAATTCTCTTGAAAAAAAACTATACCAAAATACCGTTTAGTTTCATTAGCAAACTCAACTGCTGTTGATTGCAACCAATGTTCTGGGTATAATTATTTAAACATAAGTTTTGTTTAAATGAAACCGACATGCCTGCAAAAAATAGAAAACCCACAACGAGGCATTCTTATTTTAAAAGAAATGGGCTACTGATTGTTTTTCTTTCGCTCACTGTGTTAACACTTACAGGGCAAGCCATTACAGGATGGTGCGATCATAACGAATTTTTAAAAAATAAAGGGGTTGCTGAAATAAATTTTATTCACTACCTCGGATCGGGCCATTTCATACAGGCTACCTTCGAAAACTGGGAAAGTGAGTTTTTGCAAATGGGCTTGTTTGTGCTTTTAACGGTAAGCCTATACCAGCAGGGATCTTCAGAATCAAAATCGCTGGATAAAGAGGAAGCGGTAGACCGTGAGCCAAAATTGTGCGCACGTGCGCCCTGGCCTGTAAAGCGTGGCGGATGGATTTTAAAACTTTATGAAAACTCATTGAGCATCTCGCTGCTTTTACTTTTTATCTTCTCGTTCGTCGCACATTTTTATGGCAGCCTTCGATACCATAATCTTGAACAGAAACTGGAACATAAACCCACGGTAGATGCAGGCGAATACATTGTTACCTCACGGTTTTGGTTTGAGTCGTTTCAAAATTGGCAAAGCGAATTTTTATCGGTTGCGGCCATTGTTTTCTTATCCATTTACCTGCGGCAAAAGGGTTCTGCCCAATCAAAACCGGTAGATATGCCGCACCATGAAACGGATTAAACTATAACATCGCGCAGCAAAAAAGGTCAGCGCCTTTCAGCACCAACCTTTCATTTTTAAAAAATATACATGCGTTATTAACTTTCTTCTCCTTCCTGCTCCGCCTCGCTGTTAATGTTATTTTCTGCAATCCGGGTTAGCAAGGTATCTGCTTCTTTTTCTTCATCAAGCGTTGCCCCCAACAGATTTTTAATTTCTTCCAAACCCATTGTTTTAGCAATTTGTGCAAGGCATCCGTATGTAGCTATTTCATAGTGCTCTACTTTCTGAGCTGCTAAAATCAATCCTACATCCCGTGTTTTCGAACCGGTTTCTGTGTCCTCAATAATGCTGGCGCCTTCTTTCACAAGCCCTTCCATTGCATCGCATTTTTTTGCCTGTGCTTTTTTGCCTAACAGTTCAAACACCTGTTCCAACCTGCTAACCTGTTCTTTGGTAACAGCAAGGTGGTCTTCAAACGCCGATGCCAACGCAGGGGAAGTTGCCGCCTTTCGCATTTTGGGTAATGTTTTTACAAGTAGTTTTTCTGCATAATAAATATCCTTCAGTTCGTCGTGAAATAATTTTTCAAGCATTGGTTCTACATCGCCTGAAGAATTAGTGGAAGATTGACCAGCAGACTTTTTTGGAGAAGCCGCTTTGGGAGAAGGTTTCGTGTTAGAGGAAGTAGCACTTTTTACCGGTGCTGATTTTTTTGCTGACTTTGCCATGTTTACGTTTTTTTACTGGTTAATGTTATAGCCATTAGCTAAAAACTAATGCCAGTAAACGCAGGCGGCTAATCACAATACATGACGAGTTTATTCCACATGTACAATTTTTTTTACAATTTGAACTTCCCGGTTTTTTCATCAGCAGTTATATCCCGGTTGTGCCGCACCTGCAGTTGAATACTCAATATCCATTCGTCGCAACCCTTTGTTTGAAGGTGCTGGTTCACTTGGTGGATCACGCTAAAAACCTGGTCGTATGTGCCTTCAACCACGGTAGCAAACGGACCGATTTCATATTGAATTCCCGAACGCTGAATAATATGTATAGCTTCATCTACCCACTCATATGGATGCTTATCGTGCACAATTGGTAGCACCTGCAGGGAAGCATTAATAGTGTGTGAATGCATTAGGGTTAGTTTTTCAGGTCGATGGCTTCCACAACTGCTTCCAAATTCAACCGCCCATATATG
>JANPIA010000340.1:0-8628 GCA_031424735.1 Segetibacter sp. | reverse complement strand
TTGCGATTGCATTAATCTTAATTTGTTTATACCAGCTAAGCTTTACTTGGTTTGTTCGCAACCATGAAAGCAATATGGAAACCCGCGCTGAAAAATGGCTGAAAGCGAACTATCTCCCGTCTCAACAAAAGTACCCCGGCAATAAAGAATTGCAGGCTGCTTACGAAGACAGCTTAAAAGAGTTTAAGAAGATCCGTCTGCAACGTTTACTCGATAGCACCAAAAGCGAGAAAATTGTTTTAGGCATGGGAACTTATCAGTACGCAAAAGACCAGGAGTTAATGCTTGGTTTGGATTTGCAGGGTGGTATGAACGTAACCATGGAAGTTGGACTGGATGGACTGATCAAGTCTTTATCGGGCTATACAAAAGATCCGGGTTTTAATAAAGCCATTGATGAAGCCAACCGCCGTAAGGCAAATAGCGGTGCCGATTTTATAACCCTGTTCAGCGATGAGTTTGCCAAGGCAAATCCAAACGGTAAACTTGCTCCTTTTTTTGTGGCAAAAAGTAACAAACGCATCACTTACCAAAGCAGCGATGCTCAGGTGATTTCTTACATAAAAGGTGAAGCGGCAACTGCCGTTCAGAATACCTTTAAAATTCTTCGTACACGTATTGATAAGTTTGGCGTTACCCAACCAACCATCAATCTCGATGAAACTAAAAACATCATCACCATTGAACTGGCTGGTGTTACCGATCCGGAAAGAGTTCGTAAATATTTGCAATCTACCGCCAACCTCCAGTTTTTTGAAGTGTATAATATAGGTGAGCTCGATCAAAGCTTTACTAATGCACAAAAATCACTGAGTGATTATTTAAATGGTGTAGAGGCGGTAGATACCACTAAAGCAAAAGATACATTAAAGACCGCAGTTGTCCAGTCACCAAAAGCAGGCGATAGTGGAAGTAATAAGCTTAGTGCAATTACTGATACCGGAAATAACACCGGTAAGCTGCCCGCAACCACGGCAAAAAATACTACTCCTCTATCTTCTCTTTTACAGATCATTCCCCCTCAACAGGGTAAAGATGGAAAGACGCAATTTCCGGCAGCACTTGGTTATATACAAACAAAAGATACGGGGCTGTTAAATAGTTACCTGCAAATGCCTTTGGTTAAAGATAAGTTCCCTGCAAACCTTGCTTTTATGTATGGCAAGGCAGAAGGCGATGATCCAAAAACAAGGAGCATACTACAATTATATGCCATCAAAACCATTGAAGGCGCTACGTTAGCAAAGCTGGAGGGTGAGCACGTAACAGATGCGGGCCAGGATTATGATGAAAGAGGTCGTGTTGCTATTAAAATGAACATGGATAAGGAGGGGGAAAGAATTTGGGCGAAGATGACACGCGAAAATATTGGAAAGCCGATAGCCATCGTAATGGATAACGTGGTGTACAGCGCTCCTTTTGTAGAGAACGAAATTCCCAATGGCAACTCGCAAATTACCGGTAGCTATTCAGTAATTGAAGCAAAAGATCTTTCGGATATATTGAAAAGTGGAAAGCTTCCGGCACCAGCTAAAATTGTGCAGGAGCAGGTAGTAGGTCCAACCCTTGGTCAGGATGCTATCAAAGGTGGGTCAATGGCATTCCTAGTAGCCTTCGTAATCATCTTTGCATTAATGCTGATCTATTTTAATACAGCCGGTTGGGTTGCCAATATTGCACTTATACTGAACCTGATATTTACCATCGGTATTTTAAGTGCACTCGGTGCAACGTTAACTGCTGCTGGTATAGCTGGTCTAGTGCTAACTATTGGTCTAGCGGTAGATACCAACGTTATTATTTTTGAAAGAATAAAGGAAGAACTTACACGCGGCAAAAGCTACCAGTTGGCTGTTGCCGATGGTTACAGGAGAGCGTTGCCACCAGTATTGGACGGTCACGTAACTACATTGCTTACCGCCATCATCCTTTTTTATTTTGGTTTAGGTCCGGTTAAAGGTTTTGCAACCACGCAAATACTGGGTATCCTTTTATCACTCTTCTGTGGTATACTTATATCCCGTTTAATTTCCGACTGGTACACAAAAAAGAACCGTCACTTTGAATACTTTACCGGGGTTAGCCGCAAAGTGTTTAAGCATGCCGCGTATAAGTTTATTGAGTATCGTAAGGTTGCTTACGCTATTTCCATAGTTGTTCTGCTATTGGGTGTGGGTTCTTTTTTCAATGGTTTTGATGAGGGTGTAGAATTTAGCGGTGGACGCAGCTATACCATTAAATTTGGCAAGCCGGTACCGTTAGATGATGTGCGCAACAGCTTAAAAACCGTATATGGCGAATACCCGATCGTTAAAACTATAGGAAGCAACAACCAGTTAAACATTACCACATCCTACATGATTAAGGAGACCGGTAATAATGTGGACTCGTTGGTTGAGCAAAAACTTTATGAAGGGTTGAAATCCTTTTTGCCAGCCGGTACAACTTATAGCGAATTTGATACGAGGTTTAAGCAAAGTTCACAAACAGTGTTGCCTACCATTTCCGACGAGCTAAAGAAGGGTGCAAAAACTGCCACCATCATTTCGTTATTGGCAATTTGCCTTTACATTTTTATTCGCTTCCGCGACTGGAGATATTCGTTAGGAACCATTGTAGCATTGTTGCACGACGTATTTGTAACACTCGCTGTCTTCAGTTTCCTTCGTGGCGTGGTACCTTTTCCGCTGGAGATAGACCAGCACTTTATCGCAGCAATATTAACCGTAATCGGTTTTTCAATGAACGATACCGTAATTGTGTTCGACCGTATTCGTGAAGACAGCCGGAAGATGAAAGGTGTTGAAACGGGTGTTATCATCAACAAGGCAATTAACGAAACCTTGAGCCGTACCATAATGACGTCGTTAACGGTATTCCTTACTATTTTGTCGCTGTTTATTTTTGGCGGCGAAGTAACCCGCGGGTTTGCATTCGCCATGCTGATAGGTGTGGTAACGGGTACCTACTCATCCATTTTTGTTGCCGCTCCAATATTGGTCGATCTTGCTAAAGGAAGACCCCTGGGAAGCGCGGCCGACAACGAAGCCAGTGCGGCGCCGGTAGTAAAACCTAAAACAGTAAAAGTGTAAAAAACGTCCACATAATTAAAAGCCTGCATTTAAAACTTTGCAGGCTTTTTTTATGGGCCAAACCGAATGGGCACCGGTCGTCATCGTTGCATCGCCCTCTTATACTTTCTGTTCATTAGGCAGCCTGGAAAGAGCATATTCAATCACCTTCCGGTAATGATCACATCGGAAAATGTTAATGCCACAAAGCCCCTTATTAAACGAAATGCTTTACTGTACTTTTGCAAAAAAAATTATCGAATGGATAATACAACGCTTTTATTATGCAGCATTATAGCACTGTTGCTTGCTGGCTTTCTCGCCTATCTTTTTTATGTTCAACGTAAAAACGCAAGCGAAGAAATTAGCACAGAGCCAAAGGATTTATCTTCCACACGCACTTTACGCTTACAAGCTTACGAACGCTTAACATTGCTGGTAGACAGAATTGCATTACCAAACCTGATCAGCCGGGTTAACCAGGGAGGCTTAACTGCAAGGGAAATGCAACTTGTACTCACCCGAAGTGTAAAAGAAGAGTATGACCACAACATTACCCAGCAACTATATGTAACGCCTGAAGCATGGACTGCTGTAAAAAATTTGAAAGAACAAAACATGCTGACCATTAACCAGCTTGCAAGCGCCCTACCCCAACAAGCAACTGGTTTAGACCTCAATAAATTGCTTTTGGAATATTTGATGACCGACAAAAAAGGTCAACTACACGAGGTAGTAAGCGAGGTTTTAAGCTACGAAGCAAAGAAGCTGTTTTAGAATATCTTGCTACCGGCAAGGTGCTTTTTAATAGGGGCGTTTTATAATCAACCAAGGTAAAGTTTATGGAAAAAAAATACACCGATAGCGGCATTGAAATAATGCCCGTTTATCATCCTCCCCAAAATCCTTTTCCATCTCCTGATCCCGGTTCTTTTCCCTACACCCGCGGCGTACAACCCGACATGTATCGTGGTCGGCTCTGGACCATGCGCCAGTATGCAGGCTTTTCAACTGCCGAAGAAAGTAATAAACGATATCACTATTTGTTATCGCAGGGCGTAAATGGTTTAAGTGTTGCCTTCGACCTGCCTACCCAAATTGGCTACGACAGCGATCACCCGTTAAGCGAGGGAGAAGTTGGCAAAGTAGGTGTTGCAATCGATAGCCTCAACGACATGGAAACGCTCTTCAAAAACATCAAACTTGAAGACGTAAGTACCTCCATGACGATTAATGCAACCGGTTTTATATTGTTGGCTTTCTATGTGGCATTGGCAAAAAAACAGGGTGCAGATCTCAGTAAACTCACTGGCACTATTCAAAACGATATTTTAAAAGAGTATGCTGCACGGGGCACCTACATTTATCCGCCTAAGCCCAGCATGCGCATTATCACCGATATATTTGAATGGTGCAGTAAGGAACTTCCAAAATGGAATACCATATCCATATCCGGGTACCATATTCGCGAAGCAGGCAGTACAGCCGTTCAGGAAGTTGCATTTACATTAAGCAATGGTAAAGCTTATGTGCAGGCAGCGCTGCAAAAAGGATTAGATATAAACGTATTTGGCAAACGACTTTCCTTCTTTTTCAATTCGCATAATAATTTATTTGAGGAAGTTGCAAAGTTTAGGGCGGCGCGCAGAATGTGGGCTAACATAATGAAAGACCTTGGCGCAACCGATCCAAAAGCGATGATGATGCGCTTTCACACACAAACGGGTGGCAGTACACTAACCGCACAGCAACCACTCAACAACATTAGTCGTGTAACTATTCAAACGCTGGCGGCCGTATTAGGCGGTACGCAAAGCCTGCATACCAATGGCTACGATGAGGCCTTAAGTTTGCCCACAGAAGAAGCCGCAAGAATAGCGTTGCGCACACAACAAATTGTAGGTTATGAAAGTGGGGTTGCCGATACCGCCGATCCGCTGGCTGGTTCCTATTTTATTGAAAACCTGACCAATAATTTGGAAAGTAATGCATTGGAGCTGATAAGTAAAATTGATGCACTGGGCGGAAGCGTGAGTGCAATTGAGCAGGGCTTCATACAGGAAGAAATTGCAGCGAGCGCCTACCATTACCAGCGGCAGATAGAAACAGGTGAAAAGATAATTGTGGGCGTTAATAAATTTGAAGTGGAAGAAGACGATGCGGTTCCGCCTTTTAAAATAGATGACAGTATCCGCACGGTTCAGTCCGATAAATTACGACTGCTGCGCCAATGCAGGGATAACCATAAAGCAGCAATCTGCCTCGGAAAAATTACTGACGCCGCATTAAACGGAAGTAACCTGATGGCACCCGTTATTGAAGCGGTTGAAAACGAGTGCACCCTTGGCGAGATATCCGATACATTGCGGAAAGTGTTTGGCGAACATAAGTAGTTTGACCACCGGTAGTCCAATGTTTCGTCGCGTTTTACATCACTATTTTTATTTGCAACCTTTTCATTGTATGTTGGTCTATAATCCAGGGTTTTCGCCTGTAAACCTTAACGCTTCTTTGTGCGCAACTTGAAAACGTCAACCATACATTTGTTTCATGAAAATTAAGTTTACACTGCTTAATATTTTATTGTTGTTAGTTGTTGCCGGTGTTGCTCAAAACATGACCGGCATTTGGCGTGGCTATTTTGCACAAAGCAGTTTTGGTATTTATGAAGACCGTTACAAATTCGAAATTCAAATTGACCAGGCGGAGAACAATGCATTAAAAGGCGTTACCTACTCCTATAAAACAACCGTGTTTTATGGTAAAGCTACCCTGCAGGGTATTTACACAAGTAAAACAAAAAACGTTGTACTAAACGAAACCAGCCTGGTTGAGTTGAAGATGGATGGCGAAAGCCAGGCTTGCCTGATGACGTGCTACCTTGAATACGCCAGGCTTGGCAAGCTGGAGACATTAACCGGCACCTATACCAGCCGTTACGTAAAAGGCAAAGGCGATTGCGGCGGCGGAAAAGTTTACCTTGAACGAACCACAACAACCGACTTTTATAAGGAGGATTTTTTGATTAAAAAGGAAAACGAAAAGAAGAAGGTTCCTGATGTAGCTAAAAGACAAAACACCCGGCCAGGTTACTATCCACCGGCAACAAAACCCGAGGTGTATAAAAAACCTTTGCCCACAGAAACGGCTAAAGCAAAACCAAAAATTAAACCTGGTGCCGAAGAGGCATTAACGAAAGTGGATAAAGCGCCGCCTGTGAAAAGTCCCGTGATCACCAACCCGCCGGTTGTAAAAAACGAAGTAGAAAAACCCAAAGAAGAAATTATAAAACCACGGGTATTACCGAAGCCTGATGTGGTAAAACGTCGTAATAACGAATTGGTAAAAACCATTTATACATCCGCAAGAGAAATAAAGATTGAACTGTACGACAATGGCGAAATAGATGGGGACAGCATTACGGTTTACCATAACAATCAACTGATCGTTTCCCGAAAAAAATTGACGGATAAGCCCATTACTTTTTCTTTTAAAGCAAGTGAAGAAAACCCAAGCCACGAGTTTATTATGGTGGCAGAAAACCTGGGTTCCATTCCTCCAAATACTGCATTAATGATCATTACCGCAGGTGGTAAGCGGTACGAACTGTTTGTAACATCCACCGAACAAAAGAATGCGGTTGTTGATATTGAATACAAAGCAGACGATAAGCCAAAACCTTAGGTTGCGAACTTTTCCAATAACACAAAGCCTCCGGAAATAGATAACCGGAGGCTTTTTTTTAGCGCTTAAACTATTGAACCCTGAAATTTAAAGAGTCTTTTACCTCGCCACACGTAAGCATTTTTTTGCCGAAGTATGGGTTCTTAATATCGGAGGTGCGGCTAAGCCAATAAGCGCCGGCATCGTTAAAAGCCATCGGGCAGTATTGATGATACACCACCTCTTTATCGTACCGCACCGTTCTTATCAGGTCGTACATATTATCACTCACCATTTGGAACGACTTGCGTTTGCCCTCAATGTCCTTCTCACCCACCAATCCCTTTGTTTCGGCAACAATAGTTTCCAGGTACATTTTTGCTGTAGAAACAATATTGCTGTCAGCTTTCAAAGCACTGAGGTCAAGCTTTTCGGCGCTGCTGATTACCAGGTTTGCCGAGGCAACCGCCAGCGTATCGTTGGAAAGTACCAGGTTATCTTTCAGGTGAAAATAGTTGGTCATCAATACGCTAAACGACTCGCTAAAAGCACTTGTATTGGTGCTTTGGGCTAAAGGCTCATCTTTTACTTTATCAGCTTCTTTGTCCGAATTATTACAGGCTAACAGGGTCGCTATCAATACCAATGCTCCTATCCTTTTCATATTAATTTGTTTCGGGCAAAAGTAAATCAAATTGCTTTCCAAATGCATTGCCCTACTTTTGCGTTTTTGTTATAAGGGCGGTGTTTTTCGATACCATGTCTACAGATTTTGGTAAACTGTAAATCATTTGTTTCGGGCAATTTAATAGTCGATCATATTTAAAAACGTATAACGTACTACGTAAAACGTACAGCTTATAAAATGCTAATTGGACTTCAAAATGTAACGTTCGAATTTGGTGCACGGGTAATAGTTAGCGAAGCCACCTGGCACATTCAACCCGGCGATCGTATTGGATTGATCGGTTATAATGGAACTGGAAAATCTACCTTGCTAAAAGTGCTGGTAGGCGAATACCAGCCCTCCGCCGGCACGGTAGAAAAAGGTCGCGACACGACCATTGGCTATCTCCACCAGGACCTGTTGAGTTTTGACACCAATGAAACCATTACGCAGGTTGCCTTAGGCGCTTTTGAAAAAGTGATGCAACTTGAAAAAGACATAGAGTTATATGGCAAACAACTGGAAGAAAATTCTGACAACGAGGAGTTACTGATAAAATACACGGATGCCCTCCACGAAATGGATGTGCTGGATGGATACAACGTGCATTACAAAGCCGAAGAGGTATTACACGGTCTCGGCTTTAGCAACGATGATTTAGCACGACCTTATAAAGAGTTCAGCGGTGGATGGAGAATGCGTGTGCTGCTGGCAAAAATGATATTGCAGGCGCCGGATGTTTTATTGTTAGATGAACCTACCAACCACCTGGATCTTCCTTCCATTGAATGGTTGGAAAAGTACCTGGTGAATTACAAAGGCAGCGTAGTAATTGTAAGCCACGATAAATTCTTTTTAAACAGGATGGTAAATAAGATAGTTGAGCTATACCAGCGGCAACTACATATTTATACCGGTAATTACGATTTTTACGAGAAGGAGAAGATGATACGCATTGACATGCAACAGCGGGCTTTTGAAAACCAGCAGGACTACATTCGCCAGCAGGAGCGGTTTATAGAACGGTTTAAAGCAAAAGCCAGTAAAGCAGCGCAGGCGCAAAGTGTTCAAAAACGATTAGACCGGTTGGATGTGGTAGAAGATGTGCAATTAGAACGACCCGACCTTCGCATCAATTTCAGGATAGATAAAGTACCGGGGCGTGTGCTGGTTTCTTTAAAAGATGTAAGTAAAAGTTTTGGTAAGCTCGATATTGTAAAGCATACG
>JANPIA010000339.1:0-2155 GCA_031424735.1 Segetibacter sp. | reverse complement strand
TTGGTTGTTTATAATTCAGTTGGATATAATAAAACATGGGACGGCACGTTTAAAGGAAAGCCCTTGCCGGTAGGTGTGTATTATTATATTATTAATCCAAAAAATGGTAGGAAACAAATGACCGGCTCTCTCACCATTTTGCGGTAAGCCAATATCCATGAGACCGGTTTATACTCTATTCTTTCTACTTTTCTGTGGATTTTACTTCAATGCGTCTGCCCAGACCCACATTTTTGCTGAACTAAAAGGAACCCCCGTTAACACTGATGGCTGGAACCTGATTGGCTGGGCGAAACCCGGCAATTCGCCAGGGCAAACGGGTTTTAGCGAGATCGTTATGTCGCCCACCGCTACTTTTCAGAGTGGTGCATTGTTTTATAAGCAACCCATTAACCTGGGTGTTTGTAAAAAATGGAGTGCTGAGTTTGATATGAGGATGTATGATGGAAACGGCGCTGATGGATTGACCTTTTGCTTTTTAGATGTACCGCCTACGGGCTTTCTTTATGGCATTGGTTTAGGAATACCTGCAACTGCCAATGGCTTAAAAATTTGTTTCGATATTTTCAAAAACTGCGGACCACCAACGCCTAAAATTGAAATCAGGTGGGGTGCCGGTTACGATGGCGAATGTTCTCTTACACAACCAACGCTCGATAATACCAATGGTGCCTTGTCGTTCCTCCGTTCCGATTCGTACAACCGTGCACGGGTAGAGTACGACCAGGGAAATATAAAAGTGTACGTAAACGGAACACTTTACCTCACCGCCTTTCAGGAATTTAATTTTACAGGATACCTCGGTTTTACCGCGGCAACTGGTGCGTTATACGATTTGCACACGCTTAAAAATGTTGTTATTTATACAGAAGCTCCGCCTTCCGACGCCGGTCCTAATATTTCTATCTGCCCTGGCGAAACAGTTCAACTCGGTGTTACGCCCGATCCCAATTACAATTATATATGGACCCCTGCGCCAGAGCTAAGCGCAACCAATATTGCCAACCCTACCGCAACCGGTTTTGATAACAACGATACCGGTGTTGTAAAAAAGGTTTATTATTTAAGAACGGAGTTTGCTACTGCACTCGGATGCCCCTCGTACGATAGTGTGGTGGTGAGTGTGAACCTGAAACCCAAGCCAGACTTTAGCAATGCGCCAGCCTGCGGACCACAATATATTTCGCAGTTTACGAGTAAATCAAAAATTGCAGACAACACCCAAAGTGCATTTACTTACCTGTGGAATTTTGGCGACGGTGGTAATTCAACGGCGCAAAACCCCGCGCATCCCTACGGAAGCAGCGGCAACTATAACGTAAAATTGCAGGTAACCTCTGCCAAAGGTTGTAAGTACGATACCACAAAAACTATCACTATTAACCAGCGTAGCGCTGCCGGTTTTGCACTACCTGCCGAAGCGTGTTTAAAAGACTCGGTATCGTTTACCGATGCCACGGTGGCAAACGGAAATGTGAATACTAAATGGCGTTACGATTTTGGCGACGGTACAAAAGACAGCATCCAAAACCCTAAACATCGGTATGCTGTTCCCGGCACGTATACAGTCAGGATGTACACAATTTCAACGGAAGGGTGTACATCGGATACGGCGGTAAAAACAATTACCATCCTTCCTTCACCCGTTGCTAACTTTTCACCGGGTGCAGCCATGTGCCGCAACCAGCCGGTTGGTTTTACCGATCAGTCAACTTCGTTAACACCGGTTACAAAATGGAGTTGGGATTTTGGTGACGGTAATACTTCATCAATTCAAAACCCAACAAATCCTTATAGCGCAATCACCACTTACTCAGTAAAATTATCTGTTGAAAACAGCAGTGGTTGTAAAAGCGATGTGGTTACCAAAACCGTGACGGTGGGTCCTGCTCCGGTGGTAAAATTTGGGGTACCTGCGGGATGTGAGGGAATGCCGCGGCAGTTTACAGATAGTTCAACCATTGCAAGTGGAAGCACTTCTTCGTTTACTTATTTATGGAATTTTGGCGATGGCGGAACATCAACATTAGCCAATCCAACACACCTGTTTGCTACTGCCGGCACTTACAATGTTAAGCTGGAAGTTACTTCTGGTACGGGTTGTAAAGCCGATACTACAAAATCAATCACGTTAAACCCAAAAGCAAAAGCAGGG
>JANPIA010000338.1:0-3984 GCA_031424735.1 Segetibacter sp. | reverse complement strand
GGTCTGTTGAAAACCGCGGTGGCTTATGGCCTCGCCTTGGTGGTTCTGGCAACAATCGCGAAACAACTACTTTTTGGCTGGACGATATGAGCTATCTGCGACTTAAAAACATACAGCTTGGCTATAATATTCCGGCGAAATTATTAGGTAGAATGGGCATCAGTAATCTTCGGATTGTTGGTTCAGCAGAAAACCTCGGAACCATCACTTCTTACCGTGGACTTGACCCAGAAAAACAAAGCGACGATCAGAACTTATACCCGATAAATAAATCTTATTCTATTGCTATAAATATGAGTTTCTAAAAGATTATAAAATGAAAACAGTAAAACGTAATATAAAACTGCTATCCCTGTTTCTTATTACAGGATTAGTTATTTCACTCACCGGCTGTAAAAAAGATCTGCTTGACCAAGCACCCACAACAGATCTAGAAGCGGAAAATTTTTGGAAAACAGAAGCCGATGCTACTATTGCGTTGATGAGCGCTTATGCTGCTACGCGTGCTGTGTTCGACAGAGACTATTACTTAGATGGTCACGGTGAGTATACAAGGGTGCGTGGTACCAGTGCTACAAGTGGACAAATATTTCGTGGCGATCCTTACCAGGGCGCCAACTACGACCCATCAGGTTATGGTAACACTTTCGATAAATACTATCGCTACCTCTATGGCGCTATTAACCGTAATAATTATGTAATTGAAAACATAAATAATAAACTGTTGCCCGGCGCAACCGGCGCAACCCTTACAAATCTTGAAACCATTGTTGCTGAAGCGCGTCTCCTTCGGGGCATGACTTACTTCCGGCTAATTTCTATGTGGGGTCACGTGCCGTATATTGGTCGTGTGTTCTTCAATAATTCGGAAGTTGCCGATTTGGGGCGTATGCCAATTGAGCAGGTAAGAGATTCAATTCTGGCCGATTTTACTTTTGCTATTGACAAATTACCTGCAAAGGGTTCAGCATTAGGGCGCGCCGGCAAACCTGCAGCGCTTGCGTTTCGAGGCAAGCTTCACCTTTTCTGGGCTAGCTGGAAGAAGAACGGTTGGCCGGAGTTAGATGGTTTTAAACAAGACCTGGGCGAAGCCAACATTTCTTACACCGCCGCTGCTGCCGACTTTAGAAAGGTGATTAATGATTATGGATTAACGCTATATAAAAATGGCGATCCCGGCCAAATTGATGCTTTGGGAAAGGCGGATGTTCTTCCCAACTATTATGAATTGTTTACGCCAAAGGCGAATGGCAATCCTGAGATAATTATGTCTTTTCCTCACATGGGCATACCTGCAGCGCCTTCTCAGGGTGATGAATTAATGAGAGATTTTTCCGGGCGTACTATTGAGGGATCGCAATTATGGGTTGCACCTCGCTACGAAATTGCAGACAGGTATCAGTTAATAACTACCGGCGAATTTGCACCTAAGATGATACAGATGAATCCTTCAACAGCAAATGCCAGAACGACCGTTAACTCAGCGGTTAATCCTAACACCTATGCTAACAGGGATTATCGTATGAAGGCTACGCTGCTGTGGGATTTTGAAATGATACTTGGATTAACGTCGCTTAAATCAACAGGATTTGCCCCTTACATCTATGCAACCTGGAATGCACCCGTTACCATAAACGGCGTAAACTACACTTCGTACAATACTGATGGAACCAACTCAGGTTACATCTTCAGAAAGTTTGTAAGAAATTATGAAGGATTGGGACGTAGTGAAGGAGATTTTGCATGGCCGGTTATGCGTCTGGCCGATGTTTATCTGATGTATGCCGAAGCTACAAACGAAGTAATGGGCCCGCAACAAGATGCCATTTCTTATGTAAATAAAGTTCGAGCTCGTGGCAAATTGCCCGATCTTAAGGCAGATAAAACATCAGGTAAGCAAGCGTTTTTCGATGCTATTGAACAAGAGCGCATCGTTGAACTGGTAGGAGAAGGACATCGTGGATTTGATTTGCGCCGGTGGAGGGCAATTGAAAGAGTTTGGGGACCGCCGGGAAGTATTGGCGTATGGCGACAGGATACATGGGGCGCTAACCAGCAACGTTACTACCAGAACGCTTCAGACAGAACTTACCAGCAAAGCTACATCTTTAGAATTCCCCCCGGAGAGCGCGACCGTAACCCTAATCTAACGCAAAATGCGCCATGGCTGTAAACCGCATTGAACAAAAAACTCTAAAACTTATCAATAATTAAGCAATGGCTACATATTTAAAAATTGCCTTCACGCTCCTCTTTTTTACCATTTTTATTTCTTGTAAAAAAGGAGATCTTCCGGTAGATGAAGACGGCCTTTTGATTACAGGTAGAACCGAATGTGCAGTAACAAATTTTGAGCTTGTAGGTTCAGATTTCATTACCGTAAGATCGAAGGTGCCCACTATTGACACTACTGCACAAATAGTAAACGTGGAGGTGTTGTTCGGAACAGATTTAAAGAATGTTTACCCACAGTTCTCTTTGTCTACAGACTGCAAGCTTGAACCAAAGATCACCGGAAAAATGGATCTTTCTGATCTGGCAAATCCAAAAACGTTTACGGTAATTTCCGGAAACCGCCAGGTGAGAAAGCCTTACAAGCTGGTAATTAAGTATCAATAATCTTATCAAAATAATTGTAATGAAACTTAAAGTTGAACTTATAAAATACCCTTTATTCCTGCTATTGATCGTCTTGGCGGCATTTGGTTGTAAGGAAAAAGAATATGCGATCCCCGATCCTGTATCGCAATTATCAAACGATTGCATTAAAAGATCATTGGGCCCGAATCTCGTAGGTTTTTTACCCATAGAATTTACTTATGCAATGGCGCTTCCGAAGGTGCAGGGCAAACTTGTATCAGCACAGGTAGAGGCATCGATTGCAGGAGCAGCCGGAACCTTTCTTGAAAACAGGTCTTTCTTTACCAATGCAGGAGGACAGGATATTCCTGTTACGGTGGCTACACCCTCGGTAAACGAAGCGAATAAAACCAGGGTTACTTTTAATGTTGATACCAATGCAGCAACGCTTCGTTACTTCTATACTATTCCTGAAGAGGCAAGGGGTAAGAGCGTTTCCTTTACGTTCTCTGCAACTAGCAGCGATGGTAAAACGGTAACCTTTAACATGGGGCCTTACACAATTTCGAAAATGGACATTAAACGAAACCTTGCTGTTAGCAACAACAATGCAGCCTATATTTCCATTGAAAACATGGTTGTATACAATGCTACCGATGCAGCTGCAAACCCTGGCAAGGTTGACCTAGTGTACTTATACCGCACTACGCCAACTAGTTTTACCCATGCACTTGTTTCACCGGCGGCTGAAGCTCAATATCTGCCTGGCGTAGTACTGCCAGCCGGTGTAAACAGAAGTTCCAAAATATTGAAGGCAAACATCATTGAAGCTAACCTCGTACGATCTTTTGGTACCTATACCTCTCAGACAGCTTCCGGCGTTTATATTGATGACAAAGATTTTATGGACATCAACCTGAGCGCTTCACCTAATTATGCAACAGGTTTAAGGGCAGAACAAGGCACCTGGGTAGAAACCTCAGACGGCAAGTACAGAGCGTACATCTTTCTAAATTCTATTAACACAAACGGAAGTGCGGTGATAAGTATTTTACGATACACCCTACAGTAATTTTCAATACAAACTATTAATACAAAGGGTATTTACACAGGTGTAGATACCCTTTCTTTTTTACTTTTCAGTGCCATCTATAAGTCCATTATGAAACTTTTTAACGTCGTTATCCTGCTCACTTTATCTGCTAGTAGTGCCACCCCTGCACACGCCCAAAAATTTGTTCATCCCGGAATAGATCAAACGGCGAACGATTTGGCGCTGATGAAAAGTAAAGTATTGAAAGGAGCGCAACCGTATAAGGCAGCATTTGATAGACTAAAGATAGCGGTTGATACAACCTTTGTAGTGAAGCCACATGCTCATGTTTTACGAGGGCCGTACGGTAA
>JANPIA010000337.1:0-4315 GCA_031424735.1 Segetibacter sp. | reverse complement strand
CAGGCTTCTTTATTATAAACCTGCCCCCAGCCGGGCAATATTGCAGAACGCAGGGTTGCTTTTCGCGGCTCGTGTTTTTTTATAATGATGGTGTCGGCGCTTACAACACCTTTTGAAGAATCCCTGGCAGCTAAGGGCTGTTTGCTTTGGCGTGAAGTGTCCACTTTACCTTTGATGAGCTGTTCTTTTTCACTTTGCGCATTTGCGCCCAGGCAGGTAAAAACAAAAGCCAACATCGATAATTTACACCACCTCATATAATTTTAGCTGGCTGAAACATTCATTTGTTCCAGTATCTTATTCAATTCCTGCAGCGAATAGTATTCTATAGAAATGCTGCCGGTTCCTTTTTTGCTGTGCGCAAGGTTTACTTTGGTTCCGAAATGTGTTGCTAAGGTATCTTCGATTCGTTTGTAAGCGGGTGGCAATTCCGACTTTGAGGAAGATTTAACGCCAGCCTCATCCGTTTTATAAAGCTTTCTTACCAACTCTTCGGTTTGGCGTACGCTTAAACCTTTACCGCGTATTTCGTTAAAGATGTAAAGCTGTTTGTCAATGGCGTCTACATTAATTAATGCTCGTGCATGACCCATACTCACTGTACCATTTCGAACCGCCAATTGAATATCGGGTGGAAGTTTTAACAGGCGGATGTAATTAGCCACCGTACTGCGTTCCTTACCCATACGTTCGGCTACCTGGTCCTGGTTGTAATCCAGTTCTTCCATCATTCGTTTATAGCTTAAACCTACTTCAATGGCATTGAGGTCTTCGCGTTGCAGGTTTTCAAGTAAGGCAAGTTCCAGCAACTGGTGATCGTTTGCCTGGCGTATGTATGCCGGTATATCTCTTAAACCGGCAAGCTTTGCAGCACGAAATCTTCGTTCGCCACTTATGAGCTGGTATTGGCCGTTTTCCAGCACAGAAACTGTAACGGGCTGGATGATATCGTGGGTTTTGATGGATGCCGCCAACTCGCTCAATGCCTGTTCATCAAAGTCGCGGCGGGGTTGCTTGGGATTAACCTGTATGTTGGCAAGCGGTATCCGGTTGATGCCTGTTGCGGTTTCTATCACAGGGCTTTTTAACGAACCCGTGGTTGTCTTTAGGTCAGAATCTATATTTTGTAACAGGCTTCGAATGCCTTTGCCTAATGCGTCTTTTTTATTCGGTGTTGTCATTTTTATGTTGCTGGTTTCCGGTTACCAGTTGGTAATTTTTTGTTTCAATGTTTTTTTGAACCACAAAGGCGCGAAGGCACAAAGTGACACGAAGGTTTGGTGTGTTAGTGGTTGTGTACGGACGGATGCGTAAAGTATAATCCGTACAAGTGAGTGACACAACGATGTTGAATAAAGAACTAAAGCCTGCTCAAAAATCTCATCTTATTACCTGCTTACCATAAACTGGCAATCAGCAATACGCATTCTAATCCAAAATCCTTTCTTCCTGCGAAATTTTGGTCAGGTCGTTTTTTTGCAAAACTTCTTTGGCAAGATTCAGGTAGTTAACGGCTCCCTTGCTGTCGGAATCGTACAATATTACCGGTTTGCCAAAACTT
The DNA here is from genome assembly GCA_031424735.1 of Segetibacter sp. GTDB lineage: Bacteria > Bacteroidota > Bacteroidia > Chitinophagales > Chitinophagaceae > Segetibacter. The sequence goes on along the minus strand of JANPIA010000337.1, from coordinate 2,754 downwards.
GGTGCTTCACTTAACCTTGTGTTACGATGGATGATGGTGCTAAAAACCATCTCGTCAAAATGCCTTCTTACTTCGCTAACTACCTGGTTGCACAGGCGTAACCGCCCATCGTACATGGTCATTAAGATACCTTCTATCTGCAATTGGGGGTTTAGCCTGTTTTGTACAATCTTGATTGTATTGAGCAATTTGCCCAATCCTTCCAGCGCAAAAAACTCGCATTGTACCGGTACGATCACGCTATCGGCAGCCACCAATGCATTTACAGTTATTAAGCCAAGTGATGGTGAGCAATCGATGACTATAAAATCATATTTATCCTTTACGGTTTCAAGTAAGTTTTTAATGACCGTTTCCCGGTTGGGGTAGTTGATCATTTCAATTTCTGCACCCACTAAATCAATGTGCGAGGGGATTACATCCAGGTGAGGGATTTCGCTTTTTAAGATCACATCCTGCGAAGCAGCATTGTTAACCATACAATCGTACAAACTGTGGGTTACATTATGCAGGTCGAACCCAACCCCCGTGGTACTGTTAGCCTGCGGATCCGCATCAACCAGCAACGTTTTATATTCCAATACAGCAAAGCTTGCCGCCAGGTTAATGGCAGTGGTAGTTTTTCCTACGCCTCCTTTTTGATTTGACACCAATTATTCTACCCATAATATTTTTAGTTGACAGATGACAGTTGACCGTTGACAGAAAAACCTCCTGCAAGTTGATAGCTGTCCGTTGACAGGAAAATTCGGTTCGATGCTGTCATCAGTCATCTGTCAACTGTCATCTATAAATTGTCATTATAATTTATATTTCAATTGTTTCGCCAATGGCCGGCAATAGTAAGATTTTTCCGGCAGCCTTAAAATCTGCTTTTGCTTTTTCTTTGTCAATCTCTATAAAGCCGAAGGTATCGTAGTGAACGCCAACTACCACGTTGCACTTCACAAAGTCGGCGGCGTAAATGGCATCGGCAACGTCCATTGTAAAATTGTCGCCAATGGGTAATATGGAAAAATTGATCTCCACCCATTTATGAATAAGCTGCATATCCAGTGTTAAAGCGGTATCGCCGGCATAATAAAAGTTTTCTTTCCCGGTCATAAATATGAAGCCCATCGGGTTTCCGCCGTAAGTTCCATCGGGAAGGCTGCTGCTGTGGTGGGCAACTACGCACTTCACCGTCCCAAAGTCGAATTTCCATTTTCCGCCCGTGTTCATGGGGTGGGTATTTGCAATGCCCCTTTTGTTAAGCCAGGCATGAATTTCGAAAGCGCAAACCACTTTTGCATTGGTTCGTTTGGCTATTTCCTCGCAATCCGCTACATGGTCGGAGTGGCCGTGGCTTAGAAAGATGTAATCAGCTTCAATGGTGTCAATGTCCACATTGTTTGCCTGTTCATTTGGCGTAATAAACGGGTCGAACAATATTTTTTTTCCATTTACTTCAATTAAAAAACAAGCATGACCGTAAAAAGTAAGTTTCATATGGTGAGGGGTAAATGGGTTGACTATTGACCACTGACCAACCGCCAAAAGCGGTCAAAAATACACTACCCCCCGCATTAGTGATTGCCAAGTTTTCAACAACCGCCACCATATTGTGTTTCATTTGGAATGAGTTCCTTTTACTTTGCAAAAAAGTATTTGAATGGCTAACAGAAGTGGTTGGTGGATAGTAGTGGCAATTATGGTTGCGCTGGACCTGTATGTTTTCCAGGTGGTGCGTTGGCTTGCAAGTGGTGCTACTGAAAAAACACGTCTCGTTATTTTTTCTGTTTATTGGTTAGTATCTGTGGCCTCGGCGGGTATGATGTTATTGTTTCCTTACATCAATTATGAAACCTGGCCCAAAACTGCACGGGCTTACATTTTTGCGACTATTGTAGGTTTGTTCTTCGCCAAGTTAGTAGCATCACTTTTTTTCTTTGTTGATGATATTCGCCGTGGCGCCATGTGGCTGATGGGGCGGATATTTCCTTCATTTGGGCCAAAGTTTATTGAAGAGGGAAGTGTGATCAGCCGTTCTGCGTTTTTAAGCTGGTTGGGTGTGGGCATTGGCGGAACTTTATTTGGTACACTGGTTTATGGTTTCAGTAATAAATATAATTACCAGGTAGAAAGGGTAAATCTTTCATTCAATAATCTTCCCGGTAGCTTCAGGGGGATGAAAATTGTACATATCAGCGATATTCATTCGGGAAGCTTTAACGATAAAAAAGCGGTGCAGCATGGTGTGGAAACGATATTGAAAGAAAATCCGGATCTCATACTTTTTACCGGCGATCTCGTAAACGACCGCGCTTCAGAAATGCAAGACTACATGGAAATTTTCAGCCAGTTAAAGGCGCCATTGGGTGTTTTTAGTACATTAGGTAACCACGATTATGGTGACTATGTTGAGTGGGAAAGCGGGGAAGCAAAAGATAGAAACCTGGATTCGTTAAAGCAGGTTCATGCAGATTTAGGCTGGCGTTTGTTGCTGAATGAGCACGTTGCAATTGAGAGAAATGGCGAAACCATCTGTGTTTTAGGCATTGAAAACTGGAGCGCAAAAGCGAGATTTCCAAAGTATGGAAAGATGGACCTTGCGTATGCGGGTGCTGAAAAATATCCTTTTAAAATATTAATGAGCCACGACCCCAGCCATTGGGATGCACAGGTAAAAACCAGTTACCCCGACGTTGACCTAATGTTAGCCGGCCATACGCATGGTATGCAGTTTGGGCTTGAAAATCCTTATTTTAAATGGAG
>JANPIA010000336.1:0-4605 GCA_031424735.1 Segetibacter sp. | reverse complement strand
TTGCCTACCCATTTGGTTTATGGAACCCCGAAGCAATACCCGAACTGAAAAAGCGTGGTATAAAATCGGCATATATACTTTCAACAAAGCGCGATCCAAACGATCCTTTGTATACCATCCGCCGAATGATCGGCAGCGGCTACTGGAGTGCGCAGGGTTTATACAAAAGCATGATCTCCACCTTTGTACAGGGAAAATAAAACAACTACCATGCTGCCCTGGCACTTACCGGTACTTCCAGCCCGGCAAACTCGTGTCGCAGGTATTTGTAATAGGCGGCTATGGCTATCATACCTGCATTATCGGTACAATATTGAAATGCAGGAATGAAAGTTTTCCAGCCTGATTTTTCACCCATTTTTTCTAAGCCGTTTCTCAAACCGCTGTTAGCACTTACTCCGCCTGCAATACAAATGTTGTTTATGCCTGTTTGGTTGGAAGCTTTGCGAAGTTTGTTAAGCAATATGGAAACAATTCTATCCTGGACAGATGCACAAATATCTTCAAGGTTCTCTTGCACAAAATGTTCATTGTTCTTTTGTTCTGCCTGCAAAAAATAAAGAATAGAAGTTTTTAAACCGCTGAAACTGAAATTCAGTTCCGGGATATTGGGTTCGGGAAATTTGAATTTTTTTGGATCACCCCCTTTAGCGTATTTGTCAATTAATGGACCGCCAGGGTAAGGCAGCCCGAGTAATTTCGCACTTTTATCGAAAGCCTCTCCTGCGGCATCATCAATCGTTTCTCCAATCACTTTCATATTGTATGGGCTTTCGCACAAAACTATTTGGGTATGCCCGCCGCTAACAGTAAGGCATAAAAAGGGGAACGCAGGCCGGGGTTCTTCAACAAGGTTGGCCAGTACATGAGCTTGCATGTGGTGAACCGTTATTAAAGGTTTATTAAGGGAAAGCGATAAAGACTTCGCAAACTGAGCACCCACCAGCAAACTCCCAATCAAACCCGGTGACTGTGTAAAAGCGAAGGCATCAATGGCTTTCAAATCTACCTGCGCTTTTTTTAATGCCTGCGCAACCACGGGTACGATGTTTTGTATATGGGCCCTGCTGGCAAGTTCTGGAACCACGCCGCCAAAGTCTTCGTGCACCCTTTGCGTGGCAACAATATTCGACAACATTTCACCATCCCGGCAAACTGCCGCACTTGTATCATCGCACGAAGACTCAATGGCTAAAATGGTGGGCATCTGTTTAAAAAAATATAGAATTCAAAATTGAAAATCCAAATGCATTAATGCATTTATAATTTGCATCTACAGGGAGCATAAATCTAAATCTTTTGATTTTTCACTTTTCACCATTCACTTTTCACGTTTTCACGCTTCCCCTACTTCATCCGGATAGCCACCACCGGGTCCATTCGCGCAGCAATTGTTGCAGGAATGATGCCCGCAGCAACACCTACAATCAAACAAATAGAAATAGCCAGGGTTAAAATGTTTAGCGAAATAGTTATTGGAAACGGAAGGATGCTGCTTAATACTTTGGTAAGCGCAAACACAAGTATTAAACCAATGAACCCACCAAGCAAACAAAGGAAGGCGCTCTCCAGTAAAAACTCCGTAAGTATCGTCGACTTTCTTGCACCTATGGCTTTCTTCAAACCTATCTGGCTGGTGCGTTCCCGCACTGTAACAAACATAATGTTCGCAACACCAAATGCGCCAACTATAAGCGATAAACCTGCGATGGCCCATCCACCCAGGTTAATTGAAGCAAATAAACCCTTGGTTTGCTCCGCAATAAAGCTGATATCGTTTAAAGCAAAATCATCATCCTGCCGCGGACTCAGCCGGTGAAGCGATCGCATGATCCCCTGCAGTTCGTCGATGACAGCGGCAGTTGGCAAACCTTCCTTTCCCTTCACCATAATCAGCGGTTGATTGTTTTCGGGCACATACATGCCAGCCATAAATTCATAAGGTATGATGGCTGCTTCGTCAAATTGCCACATACCAATGGAATTACCCTGCTTTTTCACAACCCCTACTACTGCAACAGCTTTTCCTTTTATCTGTACCGTTTTGCCAATTGCCCGTTCAGGTTTTTCAAACAGGCGTTCGGCATTTGTAAAGCCGAGTACTGTAACCGGCGAGCCCTGTGTAAATTCTATATCGCTAATATACCTGCCATGCAAAATATTTACGGTTAATACGTTGTCATATTCTTCTGATACCCCATAGATGTTAATACCTGTTAACTGGTTGTCACCGTATTCCAGCGTTGTATTCCGCCTAATGGAAAAGCTTACCGCTTCTGCAGTATTTGATCGCTTCTTAATTTCTCCTATCTCTTTATACTTTGGTGTGGGACGTTTGATAAACTTCCACCACGGAAAATCGCCGCCTCCTTTACCATACTCCCATTTGTCAACATAAACCGTATTGGTTCCAAAACTTTTAAAATCGCCCTGTACTTTTTGCTGAAGACTGTCAACCGTGGCCAACACGCCAATAATGCAAAATATGCCGATGGTAATGCCAAACAACGACAGGAAAGTACGCAGCTTATTACTCCGCAATTCCTGCAGCGCCATTTTAAAGCTGTTCCAAACAATTGATAGCATTGTAAGCATGTTCCAAAAATAGCTAACCTTCTGTATCACCGGTTAAATTTTATAGGTACGGTTGTTAACGATTGTTACATCGGGTATTATTTTGGGTTACGGGCGGTATATCAACGAGCAGCCCCGGTTGCGTCGCATTACGTTTATCTGTTGCAGCATTGAGCATCGTTTATCCACCGGATGTTTAAACAACTCTGTGTACTATCAAAACAATTTAAACAGCTATTTTGTATTACATCGTTTGCGTAAAAAAAGATTAACTAAAAAATATTAGCTGCTGATCGTGTGCTATTTTTGCAGCGATTTTTTAAAACATAAACTTGCTTTATGACCTGGAAACAAATGTTCACATCATCGGTAGGCAAAAAATTTGTGATGGCGCTTACCGGTATTTTCCTTATCAGTTTTCTGGTAATTCACGTAGGGTTAAATGCCACCATTTGGGCAAACGATAATGGCGAAATGTTTAACGTTGCTGCTCATTTTATGGGTTCAACAGTAGTGGTTCGTATTATGGAAGTAGGTTTGTTTCTTGGCATATTCCTTCACCTCATTCAGGGTTATATGCTTACTATTGAAAACCAAAAAAAGCGGGGCACAAAGTATGCGGTCGATTATGGAAACCAGGGCAGTAAATGGTACAGCCGAAGTATGGGTTTACTGGGCACTTTACTTTTATTATTTCTCATCATGCACATCTATCACTTCTGGACGCCTTCCCGTTTAGGCGGCATGTGGAGTATCGAGCCATTGAAAGAAGTAACCTATACAGCTACCAAAATTCAGTACCACAATCTATATGCTGAAATGTTGACAGTATTCCAGGGTAATCCATTGGTGGTAGGGTTGTATGTTCTAGGTTGTATATCGTTGGCTTATCACCTCATGCATGGTTTTGAAAGCGCTTTCCGAACTGTAGGCGTTCACAACAATCGTTATTTATCTATGTTAAGATATATGGGTCGTGGCTTTGCAATCATTATTTCTATTGCATTTGCCATGATGCCGGTTAGCATGTATTTGGGATGGGTTAAATAATGATAAGTGAGGAATGTTGAATGATAAGTGAGGAATGTTAAATGATGAAAGTGGAGGGAAGTTAGGTTGGTAAAGATTGACTATTCACCATTCACGATTTGATGATTCACTTTTCACGATTGACCATTTACTATCAAACCAGAAAATTTAAACTTGAAACTTCTCTTAATATGTTAGATGCAAAAATTCCTGCCGGAAAATTAGATGAGAAATGGACAGATTATAAAGGGCATTGTAAACTGGTAAATCCTGCCAACAAGCGCAAGCTCGAAATAATAATAGTAGGTACAGGATTGGCCGGGGCATCGGCAGCAGCATCGCTTGGCGAGCTGGGTTATAAAGTAAAAGCCTTTTGTTTTCAGGATAGTCCACGCCGTGCACACAGCATTGCTGCGCAGGGTGGCATCAACGCATCAAAAAATTACCAGAACGATGGAGACAGTGTATTCCGCTTATTTTATGATACCATCAAAGGAGGCGACTATCGCGCAAGAGAAGCCAATGTGCATCGCCTTGCTGAGGTAAGTGGTAATATAATAGACCAATGTGTAGCGCAGGGAGTACCCTTTGCACGTGAGTATGGTGGGTTATTAAGCAACAGGTCATTTGGTGGTACGCAGGTGCAACGTACTTTTTATGCCGCCGGGCAAACAGGTCAGCAATTATTAATAGGTGCCTACCAGGCATTGGAGCGCCAGATAGCTTTGGGCAATGTAAAAATGTACAACCGCCACGAGATGCTTGATGTGGTGGTAATAGGTGGCAAAGCAAAAGGCATCATTTGCCGCAACCTTGTTACCGGCGAACTTGAACGTCATTCCGGTCATGCTGTTTTGTTGTGTACCGGTGGTTATGGCAACGTGTTTTATCTTTCAACAAACGCAATGGGTTGCAATGTTACCGCCGCTTGGAAGGCGCATAAAAAAGGTGCTTTGTTTGCTAACCCATGCTTTACACAAATTCATCCAACTTGCATACCAG
>JANPIA010000335.1:0-2635 GCA_031424735.1 Segetibacter sp. | reverse complement strand
CTTTCAAACCATGGTGAGCGATCTTACCGGGCTGCCTATCGCCAACGCATCGTTGCTTGATGAAGGGACTGCAGCGGCAGAAGCAATGGCAATGTTATTCAACAATAAAAACAAAGCAGACCATATTACCGCACCAAAGTTTTTTGTTGATGAAAATGTATTCGCTCAAACAAAAGATGTTTTAATTACCCGGGCTACGCCCATAAAAATTGAACTTGTTATTGGCGACTATAAAACAGCACAATTAGATGATACTTACTTCGGGGGCATTATACAATACCCCAACAGCAACGGGGCAATAGAAGATTACCGATCGTTTATTAAACAACTGCACGATGTAAATGCAAAAGCGGTGATGGCAACGGACCTGCTTGCCCTGGTGTTACTTACTCCCCCCGGAGAGTTAGGCGCTGATGTAGCAATTGGCTCTGCTCAACGGTTGGGTGTGCCGATGGGTTTTGGTGGTCCACATGCAGCTTTCTTTGCAACAAAAGATGAATTTAAACGCATCATTCCCGGAAGAATTATAGGCATCAGCATTGATGCGCAGGGCCACCGTGCCTTACGCATGGCGCTGCAAACAAGGGAGCAGCATATTCGCCGCGAAAAAGCTACTTCCAACATTTGTACCGCGCAGGCATTGCTTGCAAACATAGCAGCAATGTATGCCGTATATCACGGGCCGGAAGGGTTGAAAAATATTGCCAAACGTGTTAGCGTACTCACCCATGCCCTCAGCAACGAGTTAACTGAGATGGGCTTTGTACAGCATAACCAGCATTACTTTGATACGTTAAGAGTTCATGTAGAAGACACCGCACGATTGAAGAAATTAGCAGAAGCGCAGGGGTTGAATTTTTATTATTTCGATGAACACCATGCAGGAATTTCACTGGATGAGACAACTTCGCAAACGGATGTACTGAACATACTGCATGTATTTGCCGACTTAAATGGAATTGACGATGCGGGCATCAGGTTCGACCATAATACAAGCCTCGAAAACATTCCTACACAACTAACGCGAACCTCTGAATTTTTAACGCAGCAGGTCTTCAACAGCCATCACAGCGAAAGCGAAATGATGCGTTACCTGAAATTGTTAGAGAACAAAGATCTGAGCCTGGTTCATTCAATGATATCGCTTGGAAGCTGTACCATGAAATTAAACGCTGCAACCGAATTAATACCGGTAACCTGGCCGGAGTTTGGCAAGCTTCACCCATTCGCTCCTAAAGATCAATGGCAGGGTTACCAGCAAATATTTACCGAGCTTGAACAATGGCTTTGCAGCATCACCGGTTTTGCTGCCACATCCTTACAACCTAATAGTGGTGCGCAAGGTGAGTACGCCGGACTGCTTGCTATAAAGGCTTACCACGAACACAGGAACGACCAACACCGCAATGTGATACTCATACCCATTTCGGCGCATGGCACCAACCCGGCTAGTGCAGTGATGGCCGGCTTTAAAGTAGTAGTTACCAAATGCGATGAAGCTGGAAATATTGATGTTGCCGATATGCAGTTGAACGCTGAAAAGTATAAAGACAATCTTGGCGGGCTTATGGTAACTTATCCTTCAACACATGGCGTGTTTGAAGAAAGCATTAAAGAGATATGTGACCTCATACATGATAATGGCGGACTGGTTTATATGGATGGTGCAAATATGAACGCACAGGTAGGACTAACCTCTCCCGGTAATATTGGTGCAGATGTTTGCCACCTGAACCTGCATAAAACCTTTGCTATACCGCACGGCGGCGGCGGACCCGGCATGGGACCCATTTGTGTAAATGAAAAGCTGGCACCTTTTCTTCCGGGGCATTTCACTATTCCTGTTACAGGTTACAAGTTACCAGGTACCAGCAACAAGCCACCAGCAACCGGAAACGGCTCTGTATCGGCTGCTTATTATGGTAGTGCAAGTATTTTGCTTATTAGCTATGCCTATATAAAAATGCTCGGACCAGTGGGAGTGCGCAAAGCAACAGCGGTGGCCATTCTGAATGCCAATTATATGAAGGCCCGGCTGCAACAGCATTATAAAATTTTGTACAGCGGCAAAAACAATACCTGCGCCCATGAATTCATTGTTGACCTTCGCCCGTTTAAAAACGTTGGTGTAGAAGCGGAAGATGTTGCCAAACGGTTAATGGACTATGGCTTTCATGCGCCAACCCTTAGTTTTCCTGTAGCCGGCACCATTATGATAGAGCCTACTGAAAGCGAAGACAAATCGGAACTGGATCGTTTTTGCGATGCACTCATCAGCATACACAACGAGATCAAACAAATAGAAGACGGTGTTTTTGATAAGGCTGATAATCCTTTAAAAAATGCACCCCATACGCAACATGTTATTTGTGCCGATGATTGGAACCACAGTTATACAAGGCAGGTAGCTGCTTTCCCTTTACCTTATTTGCACGATCATAAATTCTGGCCTTCCATCTGCCGGGTTAATAATACCCATGGCGACCGGAACCTTGTTTGCACATGCGAACCAACCGAAGCTTACCTGGAAGGCGTAAATTAATACACGCTTATAAAAAAAAATCCTGCATCGCTGCGGGATTTTTTTGTTTATAACCTAGTTGATTTTACCGGCTTATTACCTGCGTTCCATAAC
>JANPIA010000334.1:0-6355 GCA_031424735.1 Segetibacter sp. | reverse complement strand
TGGCTTTAAAAGCCATATTGGTGCGGTCGCCAAGGATAGTTGCTTCGGGAAGAATTGCATCTTTTTTCTCAACGGGAACTGACTCACCGGTGAGCGCTGATTCGTCAATAAGTAGTTGCGTAGAGCGTACTAATCTTCCATCGGCAGGTATCATATCTCCGGCTTCAGTAAATACAATATCGCCAGGTACTAAGTCTTCAGAGTTTATTTCATGGAGCTTACCACCACGCAAAACTTTTGCAGGAATGGAAGAGAGTTTCTTTAAAGCCTTCACAGATTTATGCGCTTTAAACTCCATATAAAAACCAATAGCTGCATTGATGATGAGGACGAGTAAAATGGCAATACCATCCAGCCATTCTTTAAACCAGAAAGACATGCCTGCTGCAAACAACAACAGGAAAACAATAGGGCTTTTAAACTGATTAACTAAAATTTTAAATGGACTGATTGCTTTGGCTTCATCAATGGCATTCAAGCCGAAGTGCTCAAGCCTTTGTTTGGCATCATCAATTGTCAAGCCCTGTTCAGTATGGCTGTTCAGCAACTTTGTGGCTTCTTCTATTGTTGTTGCGTGAAAAGTAAAGTCGTTACGAATGTGCTCCATTACTAACAATAATTTAGATTAGTCTGTCTTATCTTTTTTTGCTGTAAGTGCCATGCCGCATTTAGGGCACTTGCCTGACTTATCAGCTACAACCTTCGGATGCATAGAACACACATAAGTTGTACGACCTTGCTTACTACCGGTTCTGTCAACAACTACCAGTGCAGTTCCACATTTGGCGCATGTACCTGCCATGTCGTTTACGACTTCCTTGTGCATTGGACAGGTGAAATCTTTCATGACTTCTTTTTTCATTTGCTCCTTCTTTGAAAGGGTCAAATCCATATCGCATTTATTACACTTTCCAGGCTCATTGCTTACAACATCCTTTTGCATAGGACAGCCGTAATTTGATTGTATAGTCATAGATGACTTTGCTGTTTTTTTGTTGGCTTTTGCTTTTTGTGCAAAAGTTGTAAACGTTGCAAAGCATGCAACTAAGATTACTAATAGCTTTTTCATTTTTTTGTTTTTGTATAATGAGAAAATGGTGAAGTTTATGTAATGGCGCTGCTAATACAGCACAAACGCCGTTATCTAACATGAAAAGGTTGATCGTAAAGAAAGGAGAGGCATCAGAGGCGAAAGACACGGTTGAGAATAAAGAGAGGGATTGTATTTATAATTGGATGAGCACTGATGGAAGGATGAATGAATGCCCCGACAGCAACTTTAATTTCTGGAAATCGAGCGTTATGATTATCTATTTCAGAAACTGAATTTGAAAATTCAATATCTGTTTGAGTACGCTTTTGATCTTTCTCTGCCTTAATAAAAATTTTCTTGTCTCCGCAGCATGCATTCTTTTTTTCCATGCTGCATTTAGAGCACTTTGTATGGTCAGCTATATTTTCTAAACTCCAGGAAATAAGTTTTCCCATACAATAATGCATATGAAGAGTGGCTCCTATGGAGGTGCTTAAATAAAGTACCGCTAATATGGAAACAATTATCTTTTTCATTGCTGCTTCAGCATATTGAAAGGTAAACCTTACTTTCTATCTATTCATGATTGTAATCATATTGTAAGATGACAATAATTATATATTCCTTTATTTGAAACCTTAATCGTAAGAAAGCCCACCATTCTGGTGAGGCTTTGCCGTTAATCTTTATTTATTTGCTGCCAGCCACGATTTGAACTCGTTTATGTCTTTCTGCTGGTCTGCTATTTCTTTCTGTGCTATTTGTTTTAGCTTATCCGACATGCCATTTTTAACCTGCATTTTTGCCATTACAATTCCATCTGTATGATGCGAAATCATCATAGTTGCAAAATCCTTATCAACATTACCACTCATCTCCATTCCCTTCATCGACTCCATCATTCCCGCCATTGACTTTTGCATGTCACCTTCTCCATGCTTCATGCCCGAAGGCTTATAACTCTTTATAAAATCTCTCAGCATTTGTTGCTCTTTACCCTGTACGTCAATAATATTTTGTGCCATTGATTTCATCTTTTCATCACTGCTTTTTGAAAGTTCAAGCTGCGACATAGAAATTGCTCCCTGGTGATGCTCAATCATCATGTTTGCAAAATCAATATCAAAATCGCCGGTCATTTGCATTGCGTGCATTTTAGTCATCATATCATCCATCGATTTCGATAAATCGTTGCCAGACATTTCGCTATCCTTCATAGGAGAGGTGTGAGACATGGAGTTATCCATCCCTGTTGTTGATGAATCCGTGTGTGTGGTACTTTCTGAACCATCGTTACATGCCGCAAACATGCTTGCTGATATAAACAGCACTAAAAAAATTTTCATAATTGTTTATTTTTTTGATATAAATAGATAAATCAGTAAAACTATGCCGCCCTTTTTCTGTAGGTGGCAAGCGATAATCTTTGCCTATTTAACCAGTCACATTTATTGCGGTGAGAAACAACAACACAATTCCCAGGCTTATTTTCCACCAGCCTTTAAGACTGCAGACAACTTAACAGAGATTTACAGTGTGCTTACTTTTTTTCTTCTTCTCCATTTGCTGCTATCAACAAACAAAACGAAACCCGAAATAATCGTCAGTAATCCCATTATCGAAAAGGTCCTCAGCAACCAGTTATTCATATTATCCCGTTGCTTATAATCCATGGTGTGCATCATCCATAAGAAATCGAAAATGCGCCATTTATTATTTCTGAAACTTTCCACTTTGCCAAAGTCGGCAGATACATAAACCGTTGTGCTGGTAGGATGATTAAACGTTACCGCCCATGCCGGCAAGGGTTTTTTCCTGTATTCATGATGACCGTTCGTAGTGGTTAAATACTCTACCGATTTTAAGGCAGGCGCTCCATTGAAACTTGCCGAAGCAATGGTTACTGCTTCCTCTTTAGTTATGGGTTTTCGTATCTCGCCTGTTTGCGCATCAGCCAATATTTTAAATTCTTTGCCGGAAGATGTATAAATGATGCTGTAAAAAGGTTTTTGAAGAATATTGATAACTTGGATTGAACTGATGAACTCGGGTTTACCAGCCACACTTTGTAATATGCTGCCTGGTGCTACAAGATTAACGTTGCCACTTAAAAGAGGCATTGCCTTGTGTTGAAAGTCCCCATGAATTTCATCTATATCTGTCCAGCTAAAATATAGCCCTCCGATGGTCCAGAACAGAAATTGAATACCAAGCAACATACCCATGTAACGGTGTATTCTTCTTATGTAGTAATGCTTGCTCTTTGCCATACAATATTAATTACAGTTTTGAAAGCTGAAAATGCAATCAATAGCATCAGTACCTATGTGCATCAACAACCCGATTGCTATAATCCTTGTTTTTAAAGGCAGTAAAAGAATAAAGTAAATACCAATAGCCATGTAACTATGCAGTGGATGAAAGCCTACACTGCAACGGCAAGCATCAAAAACCGGGTTAGCCATTAAATGGTCTATATCTATTAGCATAGTCAACAGCATAATAGCATACACTTTCTTCCAGTTACTCCGGTAAAATAAATAAGCAATCAACCCCGGAAACACAAAGTGTAAAAAATAATGAACCAATTGTTGCATAAAAGACAAAACACGGTTATAAATTAATTTGTGGCTATCCTTTAGTTTTGAATTGTTAGTGGAAATTCTATCTTCAATTTCTCCCAGGCAACCGCAATTGTTCCTTTATTAGCCATTCCATTCTTAATATAGTATTGCAACCGCTCAGTTAATTTTACCTGCTTTAGTGGCTTCACTTTTATTCTTACTACATCATCCTTTTCATCATAGTCGTTGGCTAAGTGCTGGTCCCATTTTTTGTTGATAATTATAGTCCACATAGACTTACCGGGTATTGTAAATAATGCATACTTACCAGCCGGAATAGTTATACCACCTACAACAAACGATCTATCAATTTCCATGTTTGTAGCGTTGTGCGCACCTGTTACCCAAACCTCATCGTACGGCACAAGTCCGCCCCAGATAACTCTTTTGCGAACACCCGGCGAGTGATAGCTGATGGTGATATTTGCGTCCCCTATCTTTCCAACTGTAGCCGAGTTAATGCTGCGTTTCGAAGTATCCTTCAGCGCATTTGGATTGTAACAAACAATTTCAGGTTTCTTTGCTTCCTGCGAGTACGAGAATACAGAAACCAGCAAAAATATACTAGTTATTAAAAATGCTTTGTTCATCGTTATTTTTTTAAGTTTTAAGTAACCGTCTATTTAATTTTTTTTAGGGTTACAGCATTTGTTTTTCAATTGGTCTTCCGTTGTGTCACTCCCTTGTACCGTATCTTTTTATGGCAGCTTTGTTAAACAGCTACTTAAAACGATTGAAATTTATCGGTGTGTTTTATTTTTAAACTGGTATCGGATTAGAATACTTGCTGCAAGTTTTGATAGCTTGTCTTTAGGGCTGTTAAGCAATGTTTGTGTTTTATTTATTTTCCATTCCTGCTCAACAAAGCTACCGGTATAACCCACCTGCAAACCCACAGAATTTTGAACATGCAATTTTGAAGATACAAACAAACCCAAACCTGCCCGGAACACAAAAAATGAATTGTCAAAATCTAAATTTTCAACCCGTTGCTGCGCATTGTTCGACATTAATACGCTATCAAAAGGAACGTTTGAAACATCCCTGTTGAACCTCACTTTGAATGTTTCATAACCTAAGCCGACGAATGGGTATAATGAAACACGTGTACTTTTTAATAAGTTATATCCCACATCGGCAGACAAACCAAAGAAGCTTGTATTGGTACTTTTTTTCTCACGATCGCCGCTGAGGCTGCTGCCGGTATTAATGCTGTAGCCGGTTATCAGCCTGTTTCGTTCAGCAAACATTCCGAATTGTAAAGTGCCGGTAGAGTTTTTAGCTTGCTCAAACTGAGGATAGGCAGCTATACGTTTATTAAGGTTTTCCTGCTTTTGAAAGCTAATGCCATGCGAATGAAAGAACATTCTCTTCACTTCTGGCTTCGGTTTGTTTTGTGCATTACCCAATAAAGGGAATAAAAAAAGGCAGTAAGAAAGGCGAATAGATTTCATTTAATTTTTGTTGCATTTACACCGGTAATCATTTTTTTATATACAAGTTATATGGGCTTTCCAGCTTACCTGTAATATACCTGGCAGGGTTTTGCAGCCCTGCCAGGTTTTGTTGTAAACTTATTTATGATTATGACCTTCGTGCCCGTCGGTTGCTTTCTTGGCTTCTATTTTTTTAAGGTTCATTTGGCAAACCGGACACTTACCTGCAGCTGCGTAAGTCTTTTCACCTTCGCATTTCATAGGGCATTGATAAGCTGCTGCATGTGCATCTGATGCTTTAACAGCTTTCATTTGCATGTTGCACACCGGGCACTTGCCGTTTTTGTGATAGGTCTTTTCACCTTCACACTTCATTGGGCATTGGTAATGCATTGCAGCAGTTTCTTTTTTTGTTTTGCTTTTCTTTTTTGTTGTTTGTGCATCTGCGGCACTAAAACTGAAGATGGCGATAGCCATTACTAAAATCATTTTTAACTTGTTCATGATTGTTTGATTTTTATGGTGAATATTTATTTTGCCTTTCGGAATGAAGAATGGGTTTGCGCAATCTTCCATTCGTTTTTAATTTTTTGTAAAAGCGAGGTTGCAAATCCATTACTTATTATTTCTTTACCATCTTTAAGTGTAATGGTATAAGTATAGCTTTCGGTAGTGTAGGCATAATTGCTATTTACTTTTACATCTGTATTATAATTGCTGAACTTAAAGGATTTGAAATCTTTTAACTCAGGACCAAGATGATGGGCGAGGTAGTTACTAATGGTGCCTTCATTTTTGCCCTGCTCAATTACTTTTGAATTAGTTGTAAACAGTTTTGCTATACCGGAAGTATCGAGGCTTTCAATTTTTTGTTTGTAGTTGTTTAGCGTTTGTTTAATGGTTTCTATATCGCCTTTTTGTGCGAAGGAGAAAACAGAAAAGGAACACATTAAAATAACGAGGCTGAGTTTTTGTTTCATATTGTTTTCATTTTTAGATGTGGGTTTAAATTTATTTCACGCCAAGGTGCAAAGGAAAGCAACGCAAAGACGCAAATGGAAACAGGATGCATAGGGTGTTTTTTTCTCTTTACTTTTATCCTTCGCGTCATTGCGAGGTACGAAGCAATCTGCTTTATTTTATCTGCTTCTTTTTAATTTTATCAGCGGATTGCTTTGTCGTTTCCCGAAACCGTTCGGGATAGGCTTTCCTCGCAATAACGTCTTTCTATTTGCTGCATTTAGCTCTGCGGTACAAGTGAG
>JANPIA010000333.1:0-3632 GCA_031424735.1 Segetibacter sp. | reverse complement strand
ATACAGATTCATTGGGGTAAAATCCATGGGATCGAAAGCATTACGAACCATTGAAACCATTACGGCATGCGCAGGAAACCTGTTTGCGTCGCTTTGGTTGAATGTGATCATTTCATAACCCTGAACTGCTTCAACGGTCATTAAATTAGGATAAGTTCGGTGCAAACCTCTCGGCAAAGTGGCACCGTGAAAATTTACCAGCAATTGATTAGTTGCAGCATCCTCAAGGATGTCCTGGTAATAGTTAATCATCGATTGGCCGTCGCCTGCAAAAAAATCTATCTTAACTCCTTTAATGCCCATTGCCCTCAACCTTCCAAATTCTTTCATGCGGTCTTCATGCGTTAACAATTTATCTTTCGGAGTCATTTTTACAGTATTCCAACTACCTGCTGAATTGTACCAAACTAAAACACCCACATTTTTTTGTTTAGCATAATCCGCAAGCATCTTAACTGAATCATATCCAATTCTCTTATCCCACTCTGCATCAATTAGACAATATTGCCATTTCATGTCAGCAGCAAAGTCGATGTATCTTTTTTGAACTCTGTAGACGGTTGAGTCGTCTTTTTTCAAAACCCAACTCCACGACGATTTGCCAGGCTTGATAAAAGATGCATCCATTTTTTTAGCAGGGAATGCCAAGTCGGTACCCAATGTTGATTCAGAAATCGTTTTCAAATCACCGACAACAATTATTCTCCACGGCATTTTCCATGGAATCTTTGACTCGGGATTTAAAGTAGGCGTGCCATTTGTAAACACTTCAGGTGATTGAGGGAAATTTATTTTGTATTCATTGTTTGGCGAGTTTTGTTGCAATGCAGTGCCGCAATAAGTTCTTCCCACTGCAGCTTCTGTAATCAACATCCAGGTATCATTGTATTTAAATAAAGCAGGGTACACCCAACCATTTTTTCCGGGAGATGGGGTGCCCGTTGCAATGTCCATCCTGTAATGCGCTTCATATGATGGATTGGTATGCTCAAACCCAGTTTGGGCTTCGGTTTTTGGTTGCAGCCAAGCCCTCGTTCCATCCTTAAAATGAAAGCTTGTTTCTTCAGCATTTATTCTTTTGACATCCGAAGATTTCCCGGGAAACTCATAACGAAAAGCCACGCCATCATTAGATACCTGGAAAACGATATTTATTTTTTTTCCGGAAGTCGTTTGTGTTTCAATGGTCCTTTGGGTTGCTATATAAGCAACGGTACTCTTCTTTGCCGTAAGTATCTTGTAATTGTCCTTTATAGGTGCGGGAGCAGAAACTTTGATCACTTTGAGACTTTTCGAAAAGTCTTCGTCATCTCTTACTACTCCCAGTTTGGAATCGCTTAGAACTGTTTCGCCCTTATACCTGATGTTATAAATAGCTTCAGCAGGATTGCAGGTTGCGACTATCTTTTTATCGGGGCTTGCGATTGTGTAGAGGGATTGTGCAAACGACGATTGCAGGGTAAGCACCCCTATCACCATTGATATAATGTTTATTCCTTTCATAGCATGTCCAATCGTTTAAGAAACCGAACCGTTTTATAAATTGTTACTTAAAAATTTTGTCTGTTATATGGAAGAAATCAAAATCAACATAGCCACCAACGTTCTTTGTAGCATAGTTGAACAATGCAAAACGGTAACCCATAAAATGCGGTAACGTATAAGCCATTTTTAATTGAGTACCAAAAGTCATCCATGTCTTTCCATCTAAGCTGTAGAAGAAATTTGCTACATCTTTCCTATTGGTAAAATCGCATTCTGCTTTAAAGTAAACTATCTTTTGAGTAATTGGAATCACTTGCGCCTCCACCGGTTTTCCGCCAGTTGCATTTAACATTACTATTGATTTGCTTCCACCTTCTGCACGTACACCAATCCAACCGAAGTTCTTCTGTAACAATCCCAAGCCCGCAACATCACCGTCTTTCATGTTAGAAACATCAAGCGATGTAGCCCCTTTACAAACCGGACCAATAGTACGTTGCGTTAATGAATTTCTCGCCATCAAAAAGCTCGTATCTGTTCTGCCGGTCGTAAGCCGTAAATAGCCTTTTCTTGCAGTAACAGACCAGAAACGATTATCAGGATTATGGTTCCATTGCCATACCAGAGGCAATGCTGCTTTACTTTTTTTGCGGGTAAATTCATCCGATGCTACTATACCGGGAATCAATCCTTTACCTGCGGGGAGGTTAAGGGTTTCAGGCACCTTACCATTCGTGCCCAAAATAGGCCAGCCATCTTCCCATTTTACAGGAACCAAATAAGGAATGCGACCAACAGCACCGTAATCCCGGAACAGGTATGAGTACCATTCACCTTTTGGTGTGCTGATAAGTCCGCCCTGTGCTACTCCTAAATCCTGCAGTCCCAATTTACCTTCCCATGGGCCGGTAATTTTATCGGCGCGGTGAATAACAACAGTACGCATACCACCTCTTGGCCATGTAATGTTGAATAAATAGTACTTGTTGTTTACCTTAAATAATTGAGAGCCTTCAGCCTGAAGATTAATATTATTGCCGGCGGGCGCACTTGCATTTTCAATAAGCACCTTGTCTGTCGCTTGTTTTAAACCGGTAAGATCTTCATTGAGTTCAACAATTCTTAATCTTCCTGCCCCATAAATCATATACACTTTACCATCATCATCAAAAAACATTGTATGGTCGTGCAGGCTCGGGCGGAATGATATCTCTTTCCAAGGGCCTTTCTCAATATTGTTTGTTGTATAAATATGTGTTTTGCCGCTTGTTGCAGCAAAAGTAGAAACGTAATAGGTACCGTTATGATAGCGGATGCAGCTCGCCCATGAGCCTCTCCCATAAGTACTTTTGCCATTTTCAAGGTTCATCTGGTCGTTGCTCACTAACGTATCGTAGGCATAACTAACTAACTGCCAGTTAACGAGGTCTTTCGATTTCATGATGGGTACACCGGGACTCATGTGCATGGTAGTACTGCTCATGTAGTAGATGTCTTCCACACGCACCATCGACAAATCAGGAACATCGGCGAAAATTACGGGGTTTTGGGCCTGCTTTACCTGCGCCGAAAGTTGGATAAAAAGCACCGGAATTATGAATGCTAGAAAGCACGAAAAAAGGTTTCTCATTTTGTCATTATATTTTCATCTTCATAATCAAAACAACATGCGATGCTCTACGTAACCGCCAGGGCACGGGATGTTGGCTGGTAAGATAACTTTAAACCCATTTTACTTAATCCGTTCATTAGCAATAGGTAGTAAAAATATGCAAAAGCCAAAGCCATGATGGCTGTATTGTTGAAAAAAATGAAAGGAATGTTGAAATACCGTTTCTATCCACCCAACCGCAGAAGAAGAACTTCTACCAGTGCTTGTGAGGGAATGTGATTGATTTATTTGCTTCCAATTCTACTACTAAACCGAAGGACGAAGTATATTTTACATAAATGAAGAATAAATGATACGAAAATCGGGGTAAAAGAACTTTTGTAAACTCCAACGATTACCTTTTTTAATAGCGTTATTTGGCGGGAAGCATTTATCTAATTTTCATTAGATGTCGCAATGCCTGGTGAAGGGATGATTGGGGATCTGCAATTGTTTCTGCAATCGAGTAGTGATTTTGTACCGGCAATTGTAAAAG
>JANPIA010000332.1:0-11612 GCA_031424735.1 Segetibacter sp. | reverse complement strand
TCTGCCAACCTCCACAGCTATCAAACCACTGCCTACGACGAGCAAAAATTTGTAGTAAAATTTGACAGTTCCGCTATTTATCAAACTATAAATCCTGCAAACCAGGGCGATGTAAATAAACTTTTTGGATTTGCTGACAACAACAGTGAGCATCTTCAGTTTAGCGCCCGCTTTGGGTGGAACTGGACCGCCGAAGGGTTGGCTTTGTTCGCCTATACTTATAATAATTCAATTAGAAGTATTCAGAAGCTTGGAAACATTAGTATTGGTACTGAAAACAATTGTTCAATAAAAGTTGCGGGCGATGCTTACATTTTTACGCTCAACGGAAATTCTGTTTCTATGCCGCGGGCAAGCACTACCCCCAAAGGTGCAGGCTATAAGCTATACCCGTTTTTTGGTGGCGACGAATACGCCCCGCGCGATATCCACATCTGGATAAAAGAATTATAACATAATACAACCTGTTGGTTTTCTTTACACCTGTAAAGGTGCTATTGGTTTTGTGCTAACTTGTAGCCCACTTTTTAAAGTTGATGTTATGAAGAAATTACTGAGTGTTATCTTCTCTTTTGCGTCTGCTGTTTCTATTGCGCAGTACAGCAGCAAACTCACTTCTAACCAATGGGTCGACAGCGTTTTTAATTCTTTAACCAGCGAGGAGAAAATAGCGCAGCTTATGCTTATCAGGGCGCACAGTAACCTAGGTGCCGACCATGTAAAAGAGGTAACTAACCTTATTAAAAAATACGACGTTGGTGGTTTGGTTTTTTTCCAGGGCGGTCCCGTACGGCAAGCTAACCTTACCAACTATTATCAAAACATTGCAAAAACACCGTTAATGATAAGCATTGACGGAGAGTGGGGGCTGGGCATGCGCCTGGATAGCGTTATCAATTTTCCGCGCCAGTTAATGATTGGCGCCGTGCCCGATGCAGCGCTGGTGTACCAGTTTGGCAGGGCGGTAGGCGAACAATGCAAGCGCCTGGGTATTCATGTAAATTTTGCACCGGATGTAGACGTAAATAATAACCCCAATAACCCGGTGATAAACGACCGCAGCTTTGGCGAAGACAAATACAAGGTGGCGCTGTTCGGTATTCAATACATGAAGGGAATGCAGGATGTTGGCGTAATGGCTTGCGCAAAACACTTTCCCGGTCATGGTGACGTGGATGTAGATTCTCATTTTGATTTACCCATCATCAACAAAAGCAGGCAGCAACTCGATTCGTTGGAACTGTACCCGTTCCGCGAAATTTTTAAAGCCGGTGTTGGTAGTGTGATGATCGCCCACCTGTATATTCCCTCTATTGATACAACACAAAACCAAGCAACCTCTTTATCGTATAAAAATGTAACGGGTTTACTTCGGAACGAGTTAGGGTATAACGGTCTTACATTTACCGATGCGCTGGAGATGAAAGGTGTTGCAAAGTTTTATCCTGCGGGGGAAGCATCGGTTCAATCGCTGATTGCCGGTAACGATATGCTTTGCCTGCCCGGCGATGTTGAAGGAAGCATCAAAAAAATAATAGGCACTATTAATAAGGGCGACCTGCAATGGACTGATATTGACAACCGGGTAAAAAAAGTATTGCTGGCAAAGTATAACCTGGGACTGAATAAAATATCTCCCATACAAATAGAGGGAATTACAAAAGACATTAATGAACAAACGCTGAAAATAAATAAGCTGCTTGCTGCAAATGCGCTAACCCTTTTACAAAACGATTACCCGGAATTGTTGCCGCTTTCCAATAAAGTGAAAGTTGCTTATATGGGTATAGGGCTTGAAAATACCAATGCCTTTGCAGAGCGCTTAAAGCAGGATTATAAAGCAACCGCATTTACTTTCAACTATAAAAAAGATACTGCTGGTTTGGATAACCTGGTAGAAAGCATTCGCAAAAAATTTGACGTGGTGATTATTGGTATGCACAATTACAGCCGCCGCCCCGCAAATAATTTTGGTTTAAGCGGTGCAGCTATAAAAGTGGTGAACGAGTTACAGAAAGCAATGCCGGCCATCACCTTTGTTTTCGGAAACCCCTATGCGATAAAAAATGTTGCGAAAGCCCCTAACCTGGTTGCCTGTTACGAAGATGATGAGATAACGCAGCAAGCCGCTGCAGACCTGCTCCAGGGAAAAATAGTTGCCAAAGGAAAGTTGCCGGTTACTGTAACCGACCAACTAAAATACGGTGCGGGGCTTGGTTACAATCCTTACTTCCCGGTGGTTACACCGGAAAGTGTTGGACTAAGCAGCGCCAAACTTGCCGATATTGACTCGCTGGCGGAAGATGCGGTTAAACAACGGGCGGCCCCTGGCTGCGTTGTATTGGTTGCAAAGGATGGCAAACTTGCCTTTTATCGTTCGTATGGTTATACAAATTATGATAGTGCCGAGTTGTTGAATAAAGAAACGGTTTATGATCTCGCATCTGTAACCAAAACTTCTGCAACCACGGTATCAATAATGAAATTGTACGAAGAAGGAAGGCTTGATCTAAAAAAAACTTTGGGCGATTACCTGCCGTGGGTAGCAGGTACCGATAAAGCGCCGCTAACGTTGGAAAATATTTTACTGCACCAGGCCGGACTGGTTTCCTACATCCCGTTTTACCGCGAAACAATTGACTCTACCGGAAACCCCAATCCTATGATTTATGCAAAAAATAACGACGATCAACATAACATACGCGTAGGCGAAAATATTTTTTTAAGAAATGATTATCGCGATACATTGTACCAACGCATACTAAAAAGCAAACTTGGCCCGGCGGATAAATATGTATACAGCGACAATGATTTTATTTTTTTAGGTAAAGTGGTGGAAGCAGTAACCGGTAAAAGGCTGGAGGATTATGTGCGGGAAACTTTCTATCTGCCGCTGAAAATGATGACGACTTCTTTTAAGCCAAGGGAACATTTTCCACTGGAAAGCATTGCGCCAACCGAACTGGAAAAAGAATTTAGAAAACAACAATTAAGGGGTGATGTACACGACCCCGGTGCTGCCATGTTTGGCGGCGTTGCCGGCCATGCAGGCTTGTTTAGTAATGCCTACGACCTTGCCCAATTGTACCAGATGTTATTAAATGGCGGCGAGTTAAACGGTGTTCGTTTACTGAAAAAACAAACGATCGATTATTTCAATACTTACCATAGTGCGATAAGCAGGCGGGGTTTTGGTTTCGATAAACCCGGCGAATCAAGTGGTGAGAAATTAAAGGACACCATCAATTCTAAAATGCCTTACCCAACAACAAGTGCTTCGCCGGCAACCTTTGGGCACACCGGCTATACCGGCACCTGTGTTTGGGTAGACCCGAAATACAACCTTGTATATATTTTTCTTTCGAACCGTGTTGCACCCAATGGCGATATGAACCGTTTACTCAAAATGAATGTTCGCTCCAACATACACGAAACTATCTATAAAGCATTGTTGAATTAATGCAACAGACAACACGGGAATTAAACGTGTAGGCTTTTTGCCAGTAAACTTCTCCCTAAAGGCTTTTTCAAATCAATTCCTTGTTTTTGTTGCAACGGTTTGCACATGCAAAGTGAATGCACCTTATTTAATTAACTTGCAGATGGCTTATTAAAAACTTCTGCTGCTTCCAAATCAGCAGCAACTTACCTTTCATCAGTACCTGTAAGCGTTCTCCAATTTCGAACAACCTTCATTAAATACGCGACAGAAATTCATACAAATAATATTACTTTACCCTCTTAATTCAACTTAATGAAAGTTGTTTATCCAACACCTTCAAAACAATCTATATGAAAAAAACTAAACCCATTCCAAAACTCAACATGAAAACTTTTTTCCTCTTCGCTTCCTTACTATTGCCCGCCGTTTCACTATTAGCCCAGGTAAGTATTTCCGGGAAAGTGACCGATAGCAAAAACAATCCGCTATCAGGTGCAACCATCCTCATAAAAAATTCTGCTATCGGTACCAGCTCTGCCAGCGATGGAACTTTTGTATTAACAACCAACCTAAAGATTGGTCAGCATGCTATATTATTTTCATCTGTTGGCTACAAAACACAGGAGGAAACCATAACCGTTAGCGGGTCAAAAGCCTTTACTTTCAACATCAATCTTAGTGAAGATATTTCCGGTTTGGATGAAGTGGTGGTAACCGGAACGTCGCTTGGTACTACGCGTAAACAACTTGGTAATTATGTAACAACTGTTAAAGGTTCTTCGCTCGCCAATGCCGCCACATCCAACGCTATAGCGGCTTTGCAGGGTAAAATAGCAGGTGCACAAATTATTCAAAACTCGGGCGATCCCGCCGGTGGTATGACGGTGAGGTTACGCGGTATCAGCACCATTGGCAGCTCGTCGGAGCCATTGTATATTGTTGATGGGGTAATCATAAACAACAGCAACGCCCGGGTTACTAATACAACCGATACTTACGACGCCGCCGGTGCTGTCGGTCAAAACCGGATGATAGACATCAACCCAAACGATATAGACAGAATAGAAGTTTTAAATGGAGCAGCAGCTTCTGCTATCTATGGTTCGAGAGCGAATGCAGGTGTTGTACAGATATTTACTAAGAGAGGAAGCAGTGGTGCTCCACAGGTTTCCTTTTCAACAAGCATAAAATCGAACAGCTTACGCAAACGCCTTGTGTTTAACAGGGCGCCTACAAAATTTGGCGGTTCGCCCGATGTGCAAACACAGGACATCTTAACACCAGCATTAACCAATACAACACCGGTTACCCGTTACGATTACCAGGATGATATATTCAGAACAGGTATAGGTACAGACAACAATGTATCCGTAACAGGCGGCCGCGAAAAGTTCAAATACTATGCATCGGCCAACTTTGGCTACAACGAAGGCATTGTAAAAAATACAGATAACCGCCGCTATGGTTTCCGGCTGAATTTTGACCAGTCGCTCAACAACTGGTTAACCATAAACGGAGGCATTAACTATGTGTACAATGCTACCAACGAAAAGCCCGACGGTAACTCTTTTTACAGTCCATTAAATGTTATGACCATCCTTGGAAATTTTCACGACATCCGTACACGCGATGCGAATGGCAACATTAAAGCGGTGGGTGAAAGAGGAAGGATAAACCCGCTGAGCGTTATTGAGGATCTTAAACAAAAGCAAAGCACCAGCCGCACCATTTCTAATTTGGGTTTGAAGATGAATGTGACCAAAGGGTTGAATATCGATTACATGATTGGTATTGATAACACAGCCCAAAACGGCACAACTTATTATCCCCCCTATACCTACAATGCCAACACGGCTTTTTTTGGCGGCGGCATTGGGCTCGATCCAACATTGAACGGTTATGCCAGTTCAGCCAATTACACAGGCATGTTTTTTAACCACGATCTGAACATTACCTACAGTACACAGTTATCAAACTTACTCGCAAGCACTACGCAACTGGGTTATTCAGAACAATATGAGAAAACTCAGTATAGTTTAATACATAGCAGGGGGCTTGCACCTTTTGTACAAACCGCTGTTGCCGGAAGTACTATTTTGCCTCCATCGGATGTAAGGGCGGAGCAATCTATCCGTGGTGCATTTCTGCAACAAAACTTCAAGTTCAATAACCAGTTTTTTGTAACACTTGCCGGCAGGTTGGATGGTTCCAGTGTTTTTGCTAAAGAGAACCGCAACCAGTTCTATCCAAAAGTGAGCGCCTCCTACGTGATATCCGATGCGAAGTTTTTCAGTGAATCGGGCATTGCAAAAAAAGTAAATAATTTAAAGTTCAGGGCTGCGTATGGCGAAAGTGGTAACCTTACCGGCATAGGTGCGTACGATCGGTTTAATACCTATCTATCATCCTCCTATCTCGGGCGAACTTCATTGGGTTCTTTTAGTACCAGGGCAAACGATAACATTGTACCGGAGCGCCAAAAAGAGTTTGAGATAGGAACTGATCTTTCCATGTTTAATAACCGGCTACTGTTCACGTTAAATGTTTACAACAAAAAAGTGGAAGACCTGATCGTTCCAAACCTTACCATTGCCCCATCCACCGGCTTTACCAGCGAACGGAAAAATGTGGGTACGTTAACCAATAAAGGTTTTGAAATTTTACTGACGGGCGTACCTGTCAAAAACAAAAATTTCAGTTGGGATGTGACACTGAATTATAACCGCAATAAAAACCGCATTGAAAGTGTAAGTGCACCTTTGATCCAGTTTACTTCCATTACCGGGGCAAGTTTTGGTTTGATACCGGGGTTGGATGCCCCCGTATTTTATACAACTTATTTTGCCCGAAATGATAAAGGCGATTACCTGCTGAATGCAGCCGGATTTCCGCAAACTGAAAGGGGTAATGCTATCACCAACCTGCCCTTGCGCGATGCCAACGGGCAACCTTCAGGAGCAGTTTTGCGAAAAGCAACCGGATCGCCAAACCCCGATTATACTGCTACCCTAACCAACAGCTTCAACTACAAAAAATTTAATCTCAGGGTTCAGTTAGACAGGGTGAAAGGCAATGAAGTATTTAATGCCGATTTCAGAACAAGGCAGGGCGTTGGTAACGGAAGTGAATTTGCAGAGAAAGAGCATATGGGTTTACTGCCACGCGGCTATATTTCAAATATTTATGCTATTGAGGAATGGCGTGTTGAAGATGGTTCTTTCACCAAGCTGAGGGAAGTATCGTTAAGCTACAATTTTGGAAAACTCAACCATGCGTTCAGCGACCTCACATTGAGCTTTGCCGGCAGAAACCTGGTTTCGTGGGATGATTACCGTGGCTACGATCCTGAAACAAATGCATCCGGGCAAAGCACATTGCTTAGGGGAATTGATTTTGGAAACGTGCCTATTCCAAAAACTTTTCAATTGGGCGTAACAGCAAAATTCTAAAATCTTTAAAACCACGAAAATGAAAAAACTTCCTATCATATTTATACTAACAGCAGTAGCATTTATTCCATCGTGCAAACAGGATTTTATCAATCCAAACGCATCTACCGAAGCGCAGGTTTTCAGTTCACCAACAGGTTTAACGGGTGTTGCCGTAAGTCTGCAACGAGTTTACTCTGTTAGCCGCCTCAGCCCTGTGTACAACACCATTACCGCAAGTGGCGCTTTAACAAATGAGTTCAGGTTATTGAACACCGGTAATACCGATGAAGCGCAATTGTTTACCGGCGGGGTTACGGTAGATAATCTTAACAGCATAGTAAATAGCCTGTGGGCGCAAAACAACAAGATCATTTACGATGCCGATAAAGTATTGGCAGGTGCCAATGCTTTGGGCGATAAAAATTATGCAAGCGGATTGATTGCTTACACCAGTATTTTTAAGGCACTGGCAATTGGTGCCTTAAGTAATTTTTACGAACAAATTCCTGCCGGTCCGGGCACTACATCAACGCCTGCAACTTTTCAATCCAGGTTAGATGGATACAAGCGGGCTATACAGGTTTTAAACAATGCACAAGCCGCTGTTGCGGCCAATGCAATCAGTGCAGCTTTCCTGTCAAACATCCCATCGGGTATCGATATTCCCAATACCTTAAATGCATTGAAAGCAAGGTTTAGTTTATTTGCCGGAGATTATGCAGGTGCGCTTTCGGCAGCAAACGCCGTAAGCCTCACGGTTAAATCCGAATTCAGGTATGAATCGGCTAACCTGAACCCGATTTTTGAAACGGTTACCGGTACAAACAATGTGTACCAGCCACTCGATTCAACACTGGGTTTACCGGTTGGCTTGCAACCCGATCCTAATGATAAGCGGGTTCCATTTTATACGGCTATCAATCCATCGGTTGCTCCACGTTTCAGGGTGAATAGTTTTTTCATTACCCCAACTGCACCCATACCTGTTTACCTGCCCGGCGAAATGACGCTGATAAAGGCGGAAGCCTATGCAAGGCAGGCAACCCCTGATCTTACCAACGCAAAAGCAGAGCTCGATAAAATATTGACGAAAACCCCAGCCGGCGATCCATTTGGTGTGGCTGCACAATTACCCGCTTATAGTGGTGCGGTTACGCAGGCGACGCTGCTTACAGAAATTTACCGGAACCGGTGCATAGAGCTTTATATGAGCGGACTTAAGTTGGAAGACATGCGGCGTTTTGGAAGACCAACAACCGAAAGAAAAAGAAATTATTTGCCTTACCCGTTCAGGGAGAGAGACAACAACAGTAATACCCCACCAGATCCTTCTTTTTAAATATTGTAGTAGATAGTTTTTTGCAAAAGGCTGCCCATCATCGGCAGCCTTTTATATTTTAAAACTTGCTTATTAAGAGTGCCTTGGTTCAAGCCACTTACAAGTGTTCAATTATTTTTTTAAACGAGTTGTTTATTGCGCTAAAATTTTAAATCTAATTCCAGCCTTATCCCATTTGAAACACCTTGTTTACCGGCTGAATAAAATTATTTCCGAAAAATATCAACCCTTTAACTTAGCACCACTAAAACAAAGAAAATGAAATTACTTATGAGACTGTCGCTGATGTTAATTATGGCGACCGTAATTTTTACATCGTGTAAAAAAAAGGTGCCATCGCAAACAAGGCATATTCCTAAAGAAGCTACTGTTGTTGCCGCCATCAATTCCAAAGCGCTGCAGAGTAAATTAATGAAAAGCCAGGCTACGTTGGAAAACCTTATTAAAACCATTACCTCCGGTCACGACAGTATTATGGATAAGGGAAAGAAAGAATGGGAGGATTTAAAAAATTCAGGGATTGATCTTGATGAAAATATGTACCTGTCGTTTGTATCTAAAGGCGGCGGCATGGCTATGGGAAAAGGTTCGGGCGTAGTAGCCGGTATAGCAACACTAAAGGATGCCACCAAATTTGAAGCCTATATCAAGCAAAAACATGCAACGGCAAAAGTTGAAAAAGACAAGGACTATAGTTATGTAATTGACGGTGATAACATGGTTGCCTGGGCGAACGATGTCATCATAGCCATGTCGTACCAAAAGCAATATGGCGGAGGTATGGAGTACGACAGCATAACAAAAACGTACAACTTCAGCAAACCGCAGGATGTAAATAGTGCCAACGATCTGAAAAGTGAGATGGCGGTTTACATGGGTATGAAGGAAGATGCTTCCGTGGCATCTATACCCGAATTTCGCGACCTGATGCAGGAGAATTCGGATGCAAGCATGTGGTTCAATTCCGGCTCGTCTATGCAGGATATGCCCATACCCCTGCCTAAGTTTAAAGAGCTGTTAGAAAACAGCTACACTGCCGCAACCCTCAATTTTGAAGAAGGTAAAATTGAGGTGAACAGTAAATCCTATTCGAGCAAGCCAATGGCCGACCTTTTAAAAAAATACCCGTGGCCCAATGCTGATCTTTCACTGATAGAAAACTATCCATCCAATAATATCAACGGCTTTGTATTGTTTGCATTCAACCCCGAATTTTTTAGCGGCATCGTTAATTATCTTGAAGTTGGTAGTATGGTAGATGGTTTTCTTACCAGGAACATGGGCAAACCCTATACATTGAAGGATGCATTAAAAGGAATAAAAGGAGATATTGCACTGGTGGTTTCGGATTTTGATTTTTCATCCGCCAATGCGGGCAAAAGCATGGTGCCAGCAAAAATGTTGTTGAACATACCGGTAGGCGATAAAACCGAAGCAAACAAAATGCTGGATAAACTGGTGGAGGCAAAGGTAATGATGAAGAACGCTACTGAATATACTCTGTCACCAAACATGCCTTCTTCGTTTGTAAAAGTAGTTGCCGATGATAAGAATATACTGGTTGCTTCCGATAGTGTTGTTTTAACCCAATACAGGGCTAAAGCAAGTAAGGCAACTTTACCAACGGGATTAATGGCATCTTTTAAAAACAGAGCATCCGTAGCTTTTGTGGATGTAGAAAAGATATTGAATGCGATACCACCCGACACTTCCACCACTAAGATTCTTTCATCTGCTAAAGCCACTTTCAAACATATTGAAGGTTATGCCGATCCCTACAACGGTAAGTACACGGCCGGTCATTTCGAATTGAAAATGATCAACGAAAAAGAAAACAGTCTTACCTCCCTCATTAGCTTTTTTGGCGTAGCCGCAGAAGCAGCAAAGGCAAACGAAGGCAAGATAAAAGCTGCCTGGAATAAAAGACCAGGCTCCATACAGTTAGATTCCATTCCCATAGAACAATAAATTTATACAGACAGAATCCGCAGGGGTGGCAGCGTTCAGTACTAAACGACACCATCTTTGCGGATTTTTAATTTGTTTCTACCCTGAATATCTCTATAAATACACTTAATGAAGTCTAATTCCAGTGCATCTTCGAGCGATATGGCAATTCGTTTACAGCAAATTGTTCCTAAACCCTTAAAAGAAAAATTTGCGAAACGCGCATCCGAAATATGGAATGTAAACGTGGAGTTTTCTGCCGGTAGCTGGATAAAAATAAAAGCACCCAGCGGCACGGGCAAAACAACGCTGGTCAATATTCTTTATAAATTACGCCACGATTATGAAGGCGAAGTGGTTTGGGGTTCGGAGAATTTAAAAACAATAAAAGACGATAAGCTGGCAGCTATGCGCCAGCATAAAGTGAGTGTGATATTCCAGGACCTACGCTTGTTTGAAAACTTAACTGCATTTGAAAATATAGATTTGAAGCGGGTTATGCAAAAACCCATTTATGAAAAAACTGTGATTACCGATATGGCGGAGCGGCTGGGCATCACTTCCATAATGCATCAAAAGGCGGGCATTTGCAGCTATGGCGAACAGCAGCGTATCGCCATTATACGCTCTTTAATGCAACCATATGAGTGGCTGATGATGGATGAACCCTTTAGCCATTTAGATATCGCCAACAGCAATAAAGCGGCAGCGCTGATAGCAGATGAATGTACAAAACGAAATGCCGGCTTCATCCTTACCGACCTTGATGAAGATGCACACTTTAACTACAGCCATCTTTATAACCTGTAATCACTTCTACAAAAAAGCTATGTTTTATTCGTTGCTTCAAAAGATCATCAGAACCGGCATTGGTAATGGCAGGCGTATTATGGCGGGCATTGGTTTGTCTATAGCTTTGTTGTTGATATTATCTGCTGTACAAATACAGGTAAATTATAATGAACTGCTTTACGGCGAAACCAACCAGGACAGCATCGCTAATTTTTTAGTGGTAAACAAAAAGATCAGTGGCAACGATGCAAACACCACCTTGAGTAATGAGGATATAACGCGGTTGAGAAGCCAGCCTTTTATACAGGCGGTGGGTCTGCTTACCTCCAGCAGGTTTAAGGTTTCGGCGCAAAGCCCCAGCGATCGTTTTCCGTTTTATACCGATCTTTTTTTTGAAAGCGTACCGGATAGTTTTATTGATGTGAAAAGCACAGACTGGAAGTGGACAGAAGGCTCTACAAATATTCCGCTTATTGTTCCCAACCAGTTTTTAGACTTGTATAATTTCGGATTTGCGCCGTCTCAAAATCTCATCCAGCTTACACAGGGGATGGTTATGTCTATACCCATCGTTATCAATATTCACTACCAGGGGCAAAATATTTCGTTTACCGGCAGGGTAGTTGGTTTCAGCGACCGGATAGCATCTGTATTGGTGCCG
>JANPIA010000331.1:0-1620 GCA_031424735.1 Segetibacter sp. | reverse complement strand
TCGGATGTTAGCAGGGCAATTGATTTCATTCCCTACATCAACACCGGCAAAATTGGTTTACAGTTTAACCGCCGGTTTTGGGAAGAGGATGAACAGATTTATGGCGGCATCACGCATACTAATAATGAGCTCTCCCAAATTTTTTACCCGTCGTACGATTATCTAAGTAAAAAAGGCCTACTGGTTGGATATTATAATTTTAATGAAAAAGCGAAACGCGTTTCGGAACTTTCGTATAAAGATCGCCTGGCGCTGGCGCTTGCAAAAGGCAGGCTCATTCACCCGCAATACGATAAAGAATTTCAAACTTCTTTTTCAGTAAGCTGGAATAAGCTACCTTTTAGTTTGGGAGGATGGGCGCTATATACGTCGGAAAATAGGCGAACCTTATACAATGCATTACTAAAGCCGGATAAGAACGTATATTTTGCAGGCGAACACATGACTTATTTAAACGCTTGGATGGCAGGTGCTTTTGAATCCGCCAGGCAGGTAGTAACCGATATTCATGCACGGGCATCCAACCAACGATTGATATATCCTTCAGGCTAATAACCTGGCGATAACGAGCCAAACCGTTAACACATTTTCTTCAACATAAAATTTACT
Organism: Segetibacter sp.; assembly: GCA_031424735.1. Taxonomy (GTDB): domain Bacteria; phylum Bacteroidota; class Bacteroidia; order Chitinophagales; family Chitinophagaceae; genus Segetibacter. Next base: position 1,011 of record JANPIA010000331.1, on the reverse strand, counting down.
GCTATGTCTTCACAAATGGATCGCAGATCGTGGTTGAAAGCAACTACACTGCTAACTGGTGGATTAACCTTATCAAACTGGAATGAACTGCTTGCTGCGCCCCATCAAAAATTTATTGGCAAGCGTGCATTGTCCGATGTTGAGTTTGAAAAATTGGCTCCGCCGCAATTGAAAGCAAGGTTGTTTGCAAACGAAAACCCGTTTGGTCCTTCCGAAAAAGCAAAGCAGGCAATTATTGAATCACTTTCAACAAGCTACCAGTACGCGTTTTTTGAAGCCCGCCAGTTGGAGGAAAAGATCATGACGTTTGAGGGATTGGAAAAAGACACAGTAATGTTAGGTGCCGGCTCTTCGCCATTGCTTGCAGCGGCAGCGCTCTATTATAGTAAAGATGGCGGTAATATTATATCGGGTGCGCCCAGTTACGAAGACCTGCCCGACCATGCAGAAAAGGTTAATGCAAAATGGGTAAAAGTTCCATTAACCGCCGATTATAAGCTTGACCTTGATGCAATGGAGAAAGCCGTTGATTCGGCTACCAAACTGGTTTACATCTGCAACCCTAACAACCCAACGGGTACGGTTGTAGATAGCGATAAGCTCAGATCGTTTTGCGAAAGGGTTTCAAAAAAAACAACCGTATTTGTAGATGAAGCCTACATAGATTACTTACCCGATCCAAAGGCTGCTACCATGATTGACTGTGTGAAAAAAGGGCAGAACGTAATTGTTGCCCGCACCTTTTCCAAGCTGTATGGTTTTGCCGGCTTACGCATTGGTTATATAATTGCGCCGCCCGATACGCTTAAAAAACTCGATCCGTACAGCACCGGTATGTCGTGTATGTCCGCCCCGTCTATTAGAGCTGCTTTAGCCAGTTACCAAGATGCGGAGTTTTTACAGGGCGCATTAAAAAAGACGATCGCCAGCCGCGACTATCTGTATAAGGTGTTGAAGCAGGAAGGGTACGAGTATATCCCATCGTCCGCCAACTTTGTGATGTTCCCGATT
>JANPIA010000330.1:0-1798 GCA_031424735.1 Segetibacter sp. | reverse complement strand
GAAGCTTTCGCAAAAACGACTTGGTTTCCTTATTAATTTTTATGTACCCTTAATTAAAGAAGGAATAAAAAGAATAATACTTTAAACCTTAGTGCCCCTTTGCGCCTTTGTGCCTTAGTGGTTCAAAAAATAAATAATGGTAATCAAACCTTACTTACGCCTCTCCGGGTTAGTACCCCTCGTTGTTCGCCCCGAAACAAATTTTGTAAACGTAGGCGAACGCACCAATGTAACCGGCTCCAAAAAGTTTGCCCGTCTCATTAGGGATAACAAGTACGAAGAAGCACTTTCGGTTGCCCGCCAACAGGTAGAAAGCGGCGCGCAAATTTTGGATGTAAACATGGACGATGCCCTGCTTGATGGCGTACTTGCTATGACCACCTTCCTCAACCTATTGCAAGCGGAGCCCGACATAGCAAAGATTCCCATCATGATCGACAGCTCGAAGTTCGAGATCATTGAAGCGGGTTTGAAATGCGTGCAGGGAAAATGCATCGTCAACTCCATAAGCATGAAGGAAGGCGAAGAAAAATTTATTGAGCAAGCTTACATATGCCAGAGCTATGGCGCATCCGTTATCGTAATGGCTTTTGATGAAAAGGGACAGGCAGATACGAAAGACCGTAAAGTAGAAATATGCAAACGCGCCTTTAAGATTTTAACGGAACAGGTTGGTTACGACCCGCAGGATATCATATTCGACCCCAATATTTTTGCTATAGCCACCGGTATTGAAGAACACAATAACTACGGTGTTGATTTTATTGAAGCCACCCGCATCATCAAACAAAAAATGCCACTTGCAAAAGTGAGTGGTGGGGTAAGCAATGTATCTTTTTCTTTTCGTGGAAACGATACGGTTAGAGATGCAATGCATGCTGTATTTCTGTACCATGCAATTAAAGCGGGTATGGACATGGGGATCGTAAACGCCGGACAGTTGGAGGTGTACGATGAAATAGAACCACAATTACGACAGCTTTGTGAAGATGTTATTTTAAACAGGAGCGAGGAAGCCACGGATAAATTACTTGCATTTGCCGAAACCGTAAAAGCCAAAGGAAAAGCCGTTGTTAAAGACGAAGCATGGCGAAGCGAGCCTGTTGAAAAGCGTTTGGCACATTCGCTGGTAAATGGTATCACCGACTTTATTGATGCAGATACGGAAGAAGCGCGGCAAAAATACCCCAAGCCACTCGATGTGATTGAAGGTCCGCTGATGGATGGAATGAACATAGTGGGTGACCTGTTTGGCTCGGGAAAAATGTTTTTACCGCAGGTTGTAAAGAGCGCACGGGTAATGAAAAAATCAGTAGCAGTATTAACGCCTTTTATTGAAGCAGAGAAAGAAGAAAGAAGACAGGCGCACCTTACCGCGGGCACGGTAAACGAGGAAGGCGCCGGGGCTGCTAAAATTTTATTAGCCACCGTAAAAGGTGATGTGCACGATATTGGGAAGAACATTGTTGGCGTTGTACTTGGGTGTAATGGTTATGATATTATTGACCTCGGTGTAATGGTGCCGGCAGATAAAATTTTGCAAACTGCAATCGACGAAAAAGTTGATATTATAGGACTGAGCGGGTTGATCACACCATCGCTGGATGAGATGGTACACATTGCCAAAGAAATGAAGCGCCGCAACTTTCATCTTCCTTTGATGATTGGTGGTGCTACTACCAGCCGCATGCATACCGCCGTAAAAGTTGCGCCTGAATACGAAGAAGGTGTAGTGCATGTGCTCGATGCATCGCGCAGTGTAACGGTTGCGGGCTCGCTTTTAAGTAAAGACCAGAAG
>JANPIA010000329.1:0-17036 GCA_031424735.1 Segetibacter sp. | reverse complement strand
GCTTTGCTTTATCTATTCAACGGCCGTTGCGTCGCCCTCTTGTACGGTTGAAATTCTCCATTCAGCAAAATAAACCACAAAGGCACGAAGAACAGGAAGTTGCACAAAGCTTAGTGTTACTTCGGGCTTTTGTGCCTTTGTGGTTCAAAAAAAAGATGAATAAAGAACCAACGGTATATGAGGGCGACGCAACGATGTAACATTATTAAGCAAGCGCCCGGCACAAAAAAAGCGAAGGTAACTTACCTCCGCTTTCGGCTAATAAAAAACAATATTTTATTTGGTACCAGATTGGTTATCCAGGTCGAAAATTAAGCTGAAACGCAATGTATTTGAAAGTGGATTACGGTTAACACCGTTGCCAGAAGGAATGAGGTACGAAAAGTTTAAACCGAAAACATTGTACTTAATACCCGCACCAAGCGTAAAAAACTTACGGTTACCTTTCAACTTGTCCTCGTAGAAATAACCTGCACGAAAAGCAAACTGGTCGTTATAGGTGTACTCCGCACCAAGCGAAGCCTGGAACTCTTTTAACTCGTTACCAAAACCACCTGCATCGCCAAATGAACTGAACCAGCTATTAATAACGCCTTTATTACGGTAATTGCTCAGGTTAGCGCTGTCAATGCTTTGATCGTTGGTTAAAGTTGGCGGTGTTGGAACCAGTAATTTATTAATGTCAACACCAAAGGTGATCTTATTGCTTTCGTCGAACACTTTTGTATAGGCAGCACCTAACCCGAGGTTAGCAGGGATGTAATCTTTTTGCTGTGCATCGCTGGTGTACGATATTTTTGAACCGAGGTTGCTTAAAGTAGCGCCCCAGTTCCAACCTGAACCATCTTCATTTCCGCTGGTATGAAAAAGGGAAAGATCGCCTGCAACGGCATTACCTGCTTTGTACGATACGCCATTTACCGCCTGCCCACCAGCAAGGTTTGAATTGATGTAACGAAGCGCTACACCCAATCCTAGTTTATCGCTTAGTTTGCGGCTATAGCCAATATCAAAACTAAACTCACGCGGACGAAACGACTGAAGATCGTTACCGGCAAAATCGGTGAACTGAATATTTCCTAAACTGAAATAACGAATAGAAGAAGAGATAGCTGCCTGCTCATCTATTTGATAATAACCAGCCAGGGAGGCAAGGTAAACATCATTTAAACCGAGGTCTTTCAACCAGGGTGTATAGGTAGCCGAAATAGCAGCACGGCTTTTAGCGAAAGGCGTTTTAGCAAGGTTCCAGAAAGAAGCATTTGCATCTGGTGAAGTTGCGATACCTACATCACCCATACCACCTGCGCGGGCATCCGGCGAAATACGAAGAAAAGGAACGGCAGACGTTACAACATTAATACGATCGGTAGTTTGCGCCTCAACAAAAATCGTGGTTATCATAGTGAAAACAGCAGCCAAAGAAAGTTTCAGTGTTATTCGTTTCATCGAACTCATTTTAATTAGTAGTGTGTAAAAATATAAGAATAATTGACATTGGCAACAAATAGTACAACGCAAAACACACTATAGCATATACAGCTTTTCAATCTTTTCAACTGTATTAGCATCGGCTCCGGTTACAGATAGTTTGTAAATGTATACGCCCCTAGCCAGCTTATTTTGATAGCTGTCTTTTCCATTCCAACCAATACTGTTGCTAAGATTACCCTGCGTGTTAATGATGCGCTGAATTTGATGTACAAGTTTGCCCGATACGCTAAAGATTTGGATGAGTACTTTTAAGTTAGTACCCGGTTGATTATGCTCAAACCAGAAATTGGTGTTTGAGGTAAAAGGGTTTGGATAGTTAATGACATGATTAATTTGTAAAGTGTTGCTTGCTGCTACAATAAAATCTAAAATATACTCCGATGAATTGTTGGCAACATCCCATGCTTTTATTTTTAAAGTATGCGCGCCGTTCGTCAACGCTGGCAGTTGAAATTTTATTGTACCCTTTTGATAACTATCCAGGTCTGCCTGGTAAAAATCGTTCAGTACCAATGTATTTTTTTCGTCGCCATCTATTACCACGGTTATATCGTGCCCAATGGCAGTACCTACGGTATTAATGCCCGATGAGTCGGATAATTTTAAAACAAGTATAGGCTGGTCGTTCGTTAAACCACCATTCACAAATCGCTCATCGTTTAAAAATGCCCTTATATCCGGACCTTCTTTATCAGTAATTGAACCTGTACCTGTACCGCCAATTTTGAAATTTGTAAAAATGCCGTTGCCGTCGGTACTGCCATTTTCGGCATACAAACTTATTTTGCCGTTGCCTGCCTGGTAATTAATATCCTTCGGAACAATGAATGAAAAAGAATACTGTCCATTGACTGCGCTTACCTTTCCTTTATACACCACATTGGTTTGTTGCTGAAAAGTTGTGGCCGGACTTGTTGCATCGTTTTGCAGAGTTTGAACAGTAACCGGTTTATCGTATATAGTTGGATACACCGACCCATTGAACCCCGGCAATAAATTACCAGCGTCATCTACCACCTGCCCGGAAATAGTGTAACGGGTAAGGGCTTTCAACGTATCCGTTCCAATAGGGGTGCCGCCGTTAATGCTGTTTACCGTTAAGCGCAATTCCGGAAACGCCAGCTTCATGGCCGGGTCGCCTAACAAAGTAAATTTCCGGTTGTTATTAATGTCCCCCGAAGAGATGTAGGTAAGATTTTTTGCCCTGCGCATGGCTTCACCCAACGTTAAATATTTATTGGTGGCATCTGGCTTCAATGCAAACTGCAGATAGTTATTATTAATAATGCGGTTGCTGAATGCAAATACAAGTCGCGTCGTGGTAGTTAAGGCTATTGCGCCTTTCACATCGTTCAGCAACATGCTTTCGCCAATGGATGAAGGAAGCGTTGGATCATCGTAGGGTGCAAAATCGCAGGTGGCGGTAATGTATAACGGCAGTTTATCGGGGTTGTTGAATTGTTTTGCTACATCATCATCCAGTATCGCTTCATCAGCAAGGCGTTTACTGCCGCCATGCCCGTTGTAATTCCAAACCAGGTTGCCATTATACATTTGGTTGATGATAGCTTTGTTAGCGGATGGGTAGCGACTACCTCCACTTCCACTCTCCTGCCGGTAGGCATCCAGGTAAATTTTATATTGGTTGAAAAGTGGGTTGGTTGCTGCCGTATTTGAAGAAATCAATTCAGCATCCTGCAGATGAAGGTTGGCATCCTCATCATCAGCAACAAAGGTGATTTGGTTGCGCCAGGCACCTAAAGTTGCTGCGCTGTGGTAATGAATAATTTTATCGACCATCGTTTTTGCCTGCGCTAAAGTCGAAGCCGGTATCCGGCCAATACCTATATCCAACTGTCCGGGCGGAGAGGTGAGGTTGATGTCGTCAACATCGTCCAGCAAACCAAAGAAATCATCGCTGGTGTACGTGCTCAGCGGATCCAGCGAGTTTTCACTTTCGTAACAGGGTACCAGGTTGGTATTATTAGCAATACGGTTTTTGTAATCAAAAGAACCATCGCCAAACAAGAGTAGGTACTTAGGTCGTTTGGTGCTGTCGGTGCCCGCTTTATCGTAATACATCTTTACAAAATCGCGGATGGCAACCGGGTCTGCTGAGCCGGAACCAAACTCATTGAACACTTCGCTGGTAGATACCGCCACCACTTTATAACCGTAGCGTTGTGTGTGAAAATGAGCCAAACGTTGCGCTTCCTGCCGAAAAAATTCAGGGCTAATGATAAGGTAATCTGCTGGTGATGAATTATGCAGGTTTTGGTTGTTGATTCGCCCCACGGTAGCCGGCACCAAAAAACTACTCTCATTAAAGGCTATATATTCTCTTAGCCTTGTTGCATCATTATTAAATCTTAGTTCCGAACCCGATATAGTGGAAGGAACTTTTTCGGGATTTAACGGGTTGGTTATTTCCCAAACACGGGTATTGTTATTTGCATTTTGCAAAACAAATTCTGCAAGGTTTCCAACCCCAACCGATCTCCAATCCCTGAAGTTTAACTGGCCCGCACTCATCCGGAGTTGTGACCGGGCAAACATCTCAAACCAATTCATCCAACCCTGCCCATTAAATGAACCCGGTGTATAGTTATAATTTAAATTGATGTTGGGAGATGAAACCATACCCTGGAACTTTTGTTCTGTCTCTGCCGCAAAAGCATCCAGCACATTGCCCGAAACTGCGGGTAAATTTAATGAGGGAAACAACTGCCCGTTCAGCCGAAGTTCAAAACGACTGCCTGCCCCCACGCTTCGCGCTACCACTTTACTGATGACAGATACAGGCGAGGTAGTGATAATATCGGGAATAGAAAGACCGAAAAAACGAACCAGCGAATTACCCGGTGTATTGCTGAATTCTTCGCCGTACCATTGGCGCCCGCTATTTAAAAAGTTGAGGGTATCTGTCTCGTGAAAAAGCCTTGTGTCGTAACTATTTACACTCGTATTAGGCGAAGCGCCAGCAGCTTTGGTACCCACCCGCCTGCCAACACCTCCAATAGTGATAAAATAAAAACTTTCGTTGCTGTACACATTTTTTTGATGGCGGAAAGATTGAGCCAAGCTATCTTTCAACCATCTATCGCTACCCGCAGCATAAAAAATAAAATAATCCCCAGGGCCAAAAACGCCATCGCCCCCGTCAGCTATTTCAATTGCATTTTCTACCAGGTCGTCTACTCTAACGGCAAAATTATTTTCCGGCATCATTCCACCGCCGTTTCCAAACAAACGGATTGAGGCGGAAGTCAATGCGTTTGTAGCAATACCAGCGGAAGCAAGGAAAGAAAAATCAACTTTATAAAGCCCCTCGCCGGTAGTGGCAATTTTTATCCATGTACCATTGGCTAGTACTGAATTACTGGCATATTGCCGTTGCGCCTGAGCTACAGTAACCATACATAAAGCTGCCAAAAGCAATAATTTATTCCCCTTCATCGTAATAAAGATAGGTGCAACAACGTATAGCTATTGCAATTGGGCATGCTCAGGCGGTGCCATAATTCCAGCCAGGAAAAAAAATGAACCATACGTAAGAAAACCTTTAAAATTATCGTTTCAATAACATCAACCGTATTTGTGTTAAACAGGCGAATTCAGTATTTCAATTATATTCGCACTCTTAACACTCATAAAACAATATTCGCTATTTTCTATCGTTCAAAGACGAGTTAAATTCTGTAAAAAATGCATAAAGTATTGCGTCTGAAAAATTTCACACTGTTATTCGGGGTTATTGCATTACTAGCCTCTTGTAAAAATGGTGGCATCTTTAAGAAAAAGCCACAAAAGTCGGACATGACCGGTTGGAACTACAATGACAAAAACATGGGTGGTTTCAATGTTGCCAAAGCAAGAGATATTAAAACCGGGCCGGGACTTGTGTTTGTACAGGGTGGTACTTTTACCATGGGTGCAACTACCGAAGATGTGATGAGCGATTGGAACAACATTCCGCGCCGCGTAACGGTTAACTCTTTTTTTATTGATAAAACGGAAGTTGCCAACGTTCACTATCGTGAATACATCAACTGGATCGAAAGTGTTTTTTCTGATCCTCAATATGCCTCCGTTATTGAAACTGCCAAACCCGATACATTGGTTTGGAGAAGCGAACTTGCTTACAACGAACCTTATGTTGAATATTATTTCCGTCACCCATCGTACAACTTTTACCCGGTTGTTGGTGTAAACTGGAAGCAAGCTCACGATTTCTGCATCTGGCGTACCGACAGGGTTAACCAGAATGAGTTGATCAAAGCAGGTTATCAAAATAAAAACTCAATCAAAACAGAGTTGGGCGGCGCTGGTCAGGATAACTTTAATACTAAAGCTTATTTAATGGGTGAATATGCCGGTATGCCTGGCAAACCTAAAAAGAATGCTTTAAAAGATGCACAGGGTCGTCCGCGCACAACTGTTCGTTTTGACGATGGAATTTTATTACCCGGCTATCGCTTACCAAGTGAAGCGGAGTGGGAATATGCGGCTTTAGGCTATATTTCTGAAAATCCACAGGCACGTAAAAGTGAGAAAAAGCGTGGTGAGGAATTGATTGCCAACAAACAGATTTATGCATGGAAGAACGACGGATATGATAACCTTCGTGCTACACGCAGGGGTGCATGGCAGGGCAGTTTTCTTGCAAACTTTAAGCGTGGAAGCGGTGATAACATGGGTACAGCAGGTGGTTTGAACGACCGCTCGGCAATACCTGCAGAAGTAACTGCATTTTTCCCCAACGGTTTTGGCGTATATAATATGAGTGGAAACGTAAGTGAGTGGGTTGCCGATGTGTACAGACCATTGACCAATATGGATGCTGATGATTTCAACCCATATCGTGGTAACCGTTTTCAAAAGGTTGACATGAGCGGTGGCGAAGGAAATTTAAGAGATAGCTTAGGTAGAATTAAGATGATTGATGAAGTAGATTCTACTTTACGTAAACGCAGAAACTACCAGCGGTCCTACGCAATCAACTTTATGGATGGCGACTCGCTAAGTGGTTCCTCATACGGATACGGATTAACTACCTTGGTATCCGACCAGTCGAGAGTAATCAAGGGTGGTAGCTGGAATGATAGAGCTTACTGGTTAAGCCCTGGAACCCGCCGCTTTTTGGAAGAAGAACAAAGCAGCAACACTGTTGGTTTCCGTTGCGCTATGACGCACTTCGGTTCGCCAGAAGGTGCTAAACGCAAAACCGGAAACTTCTTCCCCAAGCGCAGACAAAAGAGATAAGGTAAAGGTGAATACAACGAAAGAGCCATCCAATTTGGGTGGCTTTTTCATTGGGTGCATCTTGTAATTTTTACCGCAGAGAATAGGATTGAAGGACTAGGCGCAGGGTAGAATCTTTTTAAGAAAAAATAAAACTGCCTATTGTAACGCACACTAACGTCCTATTTTTGTTCAAAACCTATTGCCTTGACGATCCCCGAATTATATGACCTTTATCTCCAGTATCCATCCGTTCAAACCGATACGCGCAAGCTAAAACACCGCGACCTGTTTTTTGCCCTCTCGGGCCCCAAATACAATGGTAACCAGTTTGCCCTGCAAGCCTTAGCGGCCGGCGCTTCTTATGCCATAGTTGATGAAAATATAAATTCAGCGGATGAAAGAATTATCGTGGTAGAGAATGTGTTATCGACGTTACAAGAACTTGCAAAACATCACCGCCAACAATTTGATATACCCTTTATTGCGATTACAGGCAGTAATGGAAAAACCACCACCAAGGAATTGGTTAACGCAGTGCTATCATCTCATTACATTACTTATACCACCGAAGGAAACCTCAACAACCATATTGGTATACCCATTACACTGTTGCGCATACATTCCGACGCACAAATGGCGGTGATAGAAATGGGTGCCAACCACCAAAAAGAGATACAGAAATACTGCGAATATGTATTGCCAACCCATGGCATCATCACCAACTGTGGCAAAGCCCACCTGGAAGGATTTGGCGGTATAGACGGCGTTCGAAAAGGTAAAGGAGAACTGTTTGACTTTTTGAGAAATACCGGCGGAACAGCAATTATCTACAACGATTACAGTTACCTGCTCGAAATGAGTGCACGCATTCAACCAGTGTTTAAGTACGGAACAAAAGATGGGGATATAACCGGGCAGGCAATTGCCGGCGAAACCATGTTGAAAGTAAAAATATCGGGTGGCATTAACCTCAATACTATACAAACACAATTGGTTGGCGACTATAATTTGCCAAACGTTTTATGCGCGATAGCCACGGGTAAATTATTTGACGTGCCTGGTAACAAAATTGAAGAAGCGATCAGCAAATACACTCCTACCAACAGCAGGTCGCAGCTATTGAAAATTGGCTCCAATAAATTTATACTGGATGCATACAATGCAAACCCAACGAGCACCAGGGCAGCCATTGAAAATTTTGCAGGTATCCCTGCCGAAAGTAAAGTGTTAATGCTTGGTGGAATGATGGAGCTTGGTGATGATAGCATTACCGAGCATACTGAAATTGTTGAGCTGATTAAACAATTCAAATGGAACCAGGTGGTATTGGTTGGCGGCGATTATCAAAATATTTCGCATCCATATACCTATTTTGAAAACGTTGCTGCTGCGCGCCAGTGGATGCTGCAACACGGGTTTCAAAACACTTACTTCTTAGTTAAAGGAAGCCGTAGCATGCAAATGGAAAAAATTCTCGAGGAAGCTGGTGGCTAAATAAGTCTTTGTAATTTTTGTTCGGGCAGGGTACGAAAATTGTGCAGTTTCAATGAGTGCTCATTTATGTCAATCCAACTTCAAAACAAATTATATGGCCACCATACAAAAAGAAACGCTGGGCGACATTGTAAAATCTGAGACCCCTGTGTTGGTTGATTTTTATGCTGACTGGTGCGGACCGTGCAAAATGATGAAGCCCGTATTGGAACAACTGCATCAAAACCTGGGTGGTAAAGTGCGAATACTTAAAATTGATATTGACCGCAACCCGGAAATAACCAGTTCCCTGCAAATTTCAGGTGTGCCAACACTCATACTTTTTAAACAGGGCGTTCAACTTTGGCGACAATCAGGTGTGGTGGATGCAAAGCAACTGCAGCAGGTAATTGAACAGAAGGCATTGTTATAACCGGGCAACGGTTGGTTAATGATTACCTTGCAGGTTCAATTTCAAAGTACGTGATGAGCGATATAAAAAAGCCTCCCTACCTCATGGCTGTTCTAAAAAATAAGTGCCCCCGCTGCAGAGAGGGAGATCTCTTCCTGGTAAAAAACCCTTACGACCTGAAGAACAACGTGAAAATGCACGAGAACTGCCCTGTTTGCGGGCAGGCTACCGAGATTGAAGTGGGTTTTTATTACGGAACGAGCTATGTAAGCTATGCGATAGGTGTTGTAATGACCGCGGTTTTGTTTGTGGTTTATTGGTTACTGTTCGGGGTGTCCATAAATGATAACAGCCTTTTTTATTTTTTAGGGATCAACACTGTTTTATTGATCGGTTTGCAGCCACCGCTAATGCGATTGTCCCGAACACTGTGGTTGAGTTGGTTTGTTAAGTATGATAGCGACTGGAAAAATAAAAAGGCGACAGAGTACGAGCGGATCAACAAAGAACAGATGAATAACTGGTAATTAAAGCAACTGTAAAATATTCAGCAGCGCTAAAACAGAAGCCACCAATACTACGCCAATACATACCAACCGCAACACCACCGATTTTTGATTGAAGCTCATACAACCTAACAATATTGCGGCAAGGCAGCAACCCAGCGAAAACACCATAATTATTTTACTGCTTTGCATAAACGACGGGAAGTACGATAGAAATTCAGCCTTTCGTAAAGCGGCGTTAGTGGTTTCATTGGAAGCCATCCACCAAATGCCCTGTGTTAGAAGCGGCGGCGCCAGGCAAAGAATTGCGGCAACAGTATAGGTTTTACGTGGCGGGGTTTTATGGCTGCTCATAATGGTATTTCACCACAAAGTATTCTTTCCAGTCAAAACCTCAAATGGTTTCTTTGGTAAGGTGAGTTTGAAAAAACTACCAAAGAGAAAAGTGCTAACTTTTACCAAGCGCCTGCAAAATATCGTTGAGTATATCGTCTTTAAACTCAAGCCCGATGGATATGCGAATAAGCCCTGGCGTTATGTTTACTTCTAATCGTTCCGCCTCGGTAAGCTTACCATGCGTTGTACTGGCAGGGTGCGAGGCGATGCTTCTGGTATCGCCCAGGTTGGCTGTTACAGAAAGTAATTCAAGACTATTCAAAAAATTTATTCCACTTTCCAATCCGCCCTTCAATTCAAAACAAACAATACCACCCCCGTTTTTCATTTGTTTTAAAGCGATGGAATGTTGCGGGTGGCTGGGTAAATAGGGATACTTCAACCATGATATTTTAGCATTACTCTCTAAAGCCTGTGCAATGTATAACGCATTGGAAGCATGGCGCTCCATACGTACTTCCAATGTTTCCAGGCTTTTGCTTAACACCCAGGCATTAAATGGAGCCAGCGCCGGGCCAGTATTTCGGCAAAACAAATAAATATCGTGCAACAAATTTTTATCTCCTACAATTACACCGCCCAGTACCCTGCCCTGCCCATCAATCCACTTGGTAGCTGAGTGCACCACGAGGTGCGCTCCAAAATCAATTGGTCGTTGGTTGAAAGGTGTGGCAAAACAATTATCAACGTTCAATATCAGGTTGTGCTTTTTCGCCAGTGCTCCTGCAAATTCCAGGTCAATAATATCCAACCCGGGATTGGTGGGTGTTTCCAGGTAAATCATTTTGGTGTTGGGGCGTATGGCAGCCTCCCACTCTTCGGGCTTATCGGCGCTTACATAGGTTGCTTCAATACCATAGTTGGGTAACCATTTTTTAATGATGTTGTGGGTACTGCCAAATACAGCATTGCACGATAGCAGGTGATCGCCCTGCTTCAGTATCGCCATGAAAGAAGCAAATACTGCCGCCATACCGGTTGCTGTTGCAAAACCGGTTTCAGCACCTTCAAGCGCAACAATTTTTTCAATAAACTCGGTAACGTTCGGGTTACTGAAACGACTATAAATGTTGTCGTCTGTTTCATCAGCAAAGGCTGCCCGCATTTCTTCAGCATTTTCAAATGTAAAGCTGCTGGTGAGAAAAAGGGGAGTTGAATGCTCGCGCTGGTTCGTTTGTTCTGTCTGTGTTCTGATGGCTTTGGTTATGGGATGTAGTTCCATTTATAAATATTATGGCAAAAGGATTGCCTTTGATCTTATTTGTTTACAATTACTTTCCAGTTGATGGCCGTGCCGCCGCGGCGAAGTGTTTCGGCAACCGAACAGTATTTATCGATTGACAATGCGCAGGCACGCTGGGCTTTGTCTTCATCAATGTTACCAGTTAGTATAAATTCTATATTAATGACCGACCATAGTGACGGTTCTTTCCCCTTCTCCCTTTCCCCTTCTATCTTCATGGAAATTCCATCCAGTTGCTGACGTTGTTTTTTCAATATTGAAACAATGTCGATCCCACTGCAGCCACCGAGCGCCATCAACAAAGTTTGCATGGGGCGAACACCAAAATTGATACCTCCACTATCATCACTGGTGTCCAGTTTCAACAAATGCCCGGTAGCATCCTTTGCTTCAAACCCATAATCGCCTGCTACCCTGTTAAGCGTTATACTTATCATTACTTTTTTGCAAATGTATTTCATAAGGCGTATTAAAAATGATGGATACAATTGATTTTCCCAATTTCAAAAGGAGGTAAATTGGCGTTGGATGGCTTAAAAGACTATGTGGATTAAAGCATTGTGCTATATATGAACAAGGTAATAAGTTCATTATTTTTATCCCCCTATTAATATACATTACGTTAATAAACAATCCCCTTCAGTGAGAACACTCATCATAATACTCGGTTTACTAAATGGAGGGTATATGTTGCTTGATGGCATTTACGTAATGTTGAAGGGGAAATACATAGGACCGGAAAAACCTGGCCCCTGGGCGAATATGTTTTATAAATTAAACGTGGATGTTTGCAAGCTCGGACCACTTTTTACAGGCTTTGGCTTATTGTGGATTGTGTGGTTGATTGCTTTGCTAACAAATCAAAGCTGTGCATATTTTCTTGGCCTGCTAATGTCGATACTTACACTTTGGTACTTGCCCGTGGGAACGCTTTTTTCTTTAATAATCCTCGTGGTACTACTCACCTCACGGCAAAAAATTGGCTTATAATGTTGGACATGTATAAGCCGGATGTTATAAGCACTTCCCAAACCAATGGCAGCATTTATTTTACTTCTACCACTCTGGTTTTGCTCAACACATCGTGCAGGGGTCGATCTAAAAACGGTATAAAAAAAGGATCGATGATAGTAAGGCGTAGTATAGACCGGAACAAAATTTTATACCAGGCCGGCCGTTTACCCAATGGTGTTACCACTTTTGTAAATGATATCCATTTGCCTGGTGTTTTTAAAAACATCAACTCAAACAAAAAATAGTAAACAAAAAGCGTTGCGTAGAAGAATACATAATACTGGATGCCGGGATAGCGCCAGTACATTACATAAAAGCTCCACCATTTATAAAAACCATAGCTGATAAAAAAGATCAGCAAGGTATCGATCAAAAAATTTACTACACGGGTGCCCACACCAACTTCATTCATATCATGTTTTTTACAAATTGCATCCTTAAAATTTTTCCAGGTTAAGGCTACAAAGGGGCAAATATAGATAGCATTTGCAAGCTTCTTTTATTCCAAAATCCTCGTTGGCCCCGCCTGGTTAAATTTGAACCAGAGTCCAACAACTAAATCCCCGGCAACAATCGGTAAACACTCAACCCTTTTTTAAGCTTGAAAAAACCAAGTCATTTAAAAAAGCTATTATCTCCGACTCTTCTTTAGCCGTACCAAAGTCGGTAAGTGAAGGAAGATTGTTCATAAAAAAATTTTGAAAGTGCGCCATTTCAATAATAGTAGAGGCCAATGATTTCGGGTATTTATATTTTGGATTGCACTCTAAAATAATATTACCAACCACCGCACAAAGGTCTTTATAGGGCTTAAAAAATTGCTGCTTGTTATCCTCTCCTACCTGTTTGGTCAAATAGGCCTTCGATCCTTCAGAAATAACAATCTGGTGCAATAAGCTTTCATTTACATGCCCCGTTAACTCATCGTCGTCCACCGTATTTGCGAGCAACTTGATTACGCGCTTTAACTTAATCACCGGGTCGCGAAGGTTATTGGTATGGTAATCAATCTGAAACTCAAGCCACCCCCAATACCACGCTGTTAAATACACCAGCAACTTGTGCTTGTTCTCAAAATAGCGGTAAATGCCCGCTTCTGTGGTACCGATATCCTCCGCCAGCTTCTTAAATGTAAAGGCTTCAAACCCGTTCTTATCAATTAATTGAATGCTATGCTGTACAATCTTCCTCCCTAACTCCGAATGTTCGGGGTTACGTAGAAACAACGCTTCGTTCATTTTTATTTGTAACTGCATTTTCATTTTCTTCTTCTTAGTAACTTTTGCTATTTAAAATTTGATGGCGGCAGAAAATTGGAAAACTTTTGCAAACATAGCCCAAAATTATTTTACGTTTATTTGTGATAGTAATACTATCATTATGAATATTAATTTTATCTTCGCGACATAACTGTAACAACATGCAACAACATAACCTGTTTAAAAACTTAAAGAACGATTTACCTGCCAGCATTGTAGTGTTCTTTGTAGCCGTACCCCTTTGCCTTGGTATAGCCTTAGCTTCGGGTGCGCCATTGTTTGCTGGAATAATTGCGGGCATTGTGGGTGGTATTGTGGTGGGTGTGGCAAGTGGCTCTCCTTTGGGAGTAAGTGGCCCCGCCGCTGGTTTAGCCGTTATCGTTTTAACGTCTATCGCATCGCTGGGCGGTTCGTGGACAGCATTTTTAACCGCGGTAGTGTTAGCAGGCGTTTTCCAGTTATTATTAGGTTTTGCAAAAGCTGGTTTCATTGCTTACTTCTTTCCCTCCTCTGTTATTAAGGGCATGCTTACAGGCATAGGGTTGCTGATAATATTAAAACAAATTCCACATGCCGTAGGTTGGGATAAAGACACCATTGGTGACGACGCTTTTGTACAGGCAGATGGTCAGAATACTTTTTCAGAAATAGGAAAAGCTTTAAATTTCATTACTCCGGGAGCATTGCTCATTGCTGCCATCTCATTGGGGATTTTAATATTGTGGGACACAGTTCTATCGAAAAAACACAAGATATTCTCCATGATAAACGGTCCATTAGTAGTAGTGATCCTGGGTATAACCATGAACTATTTCTATCAAACCGGCATCTTAAATTTTACACTTGCCCCCGACCAGGTTGTGCGCATACCCGTTCCTGAAAACTTAGCTGGTTTTTTCAGTCAGTTCACTTTTCCTGATTTTTCTGTAATTACCAATATTGAAGTATGGAAAATAGCCATAGTGCTTGCCATTGTAGCCAGTTTAGAAACACTGCTTTGCGTGGAAGCTACTGACAAGATGGACCCCGATAAAAGAATTACACCCACAAACAGAGAATTAAAAGCACAGGGTTTAGGCAATGTAATTTCAGGGTTAATTGGGGGTTTGCCGGTTACGCAGGTGATAGTGAGAAGCTCAGCCAATATATCGTTTGGCGGAAAAACAAAAATGTCAGCAATACTGCATGGCTTTTTCCTCTTGATAAGCGCCCTTACCATCGCCAGGGTTTTAAATATGATTCCGCTGGCGAGTTTAGCAGCAATTCTTTTAATGGTGGGATACAAATTAGCCAAACCATCTCTCTTTAAACAAATGTATAAGTTAGGCCTGGAACAGTTCGTGCCATTTACGGTTACGGTTATTGCAATATTAGCAACCGACCTATTAAAAGGCATTACGGCCGGAATGGTGGTAGGCGGTTTTTATGCCTTGCTGCATAGCTACCGCAACTCCCATCATATGAAAGATGTAATAACTACAGAAGACGGACAACAAATCCATCACCTTGTTTTAGCCGAAGAGGTTTCGTTTTTTAATAAAGCCAGCGTTGTTAAAGCTTTAGATGCTATCCCCGAAAATTCAAAAGTTATCATTGATTGCACTAATTCAAAGTCCATTGCTTATGATGTACTTGAACTGATAAAAGATTATGAAATAAATGCAAAATCAAAAAACATTACGGTTGAAAAAATAAATTTTAAAGAAGCAGCCTGATAAATCGTTTATAAGCGTTTCGTTGTAATAAACTGGCAATGAATTTTCTTAGCACCGCCTTGCTGCGCAATCGCTTCACCGTCATCGCATCAGCGCAGCTTACGCATCTATGAAAAATCACCTTTGTGTTTTAAACAACTTGAAATACCTAAAAACCAATTCAATTATTTCTCAAAACAAAACTATGGTACTAAACATCCAATCACCCAACCTTACACTGAAAAAAGAAGTAAATGAATTTTTGGATAGAAGGCTTAAAGTGTTATCGCGCAGAAATAATAAGATCGATGGCATTAATGTATCGTTCCGGATAGAAAATTCATCGACAGATGAAAATAAATTATGTGAGATTAGATTGATTATTTCCGGCTATGACATGATCGCGTCGGCTTTATGCCAAACATTTGAAGCAGCCATTGCTGAGGCATCAGAAGCTTTAGAAAGGCAAATCGAAAAAAGGAAAACAAAACAATTAAATGTGATGTAGTACACATTTTGAAACCAGTTGATAAATTTTATAAATCATGGATTTGCAAATTATAGTTTCACTTCTCACGTTAATACTTTTAGAAGTTATTCTGGGGATCGACAATGTAATTTTTATATCCATTTTAGCCAATAAATTGCCCGAACATCAGCAAAAAAAGGTAAGACGATATGGCTTAATACTGGCAATGGTGTTACGGTTGGGCTTATTGGCAATGGTAACCCTCATAATGAAATTGAACAATGATTTATTTTCAGTATTCAATCAGGGGATATCAGCCAAAGATTTAATATTGATATTGGGTGGTTTGTTCTTATTGTATAAAAGCTCTGCAGAAATATACCATAAAATGGAAGGCGAGGAGGGCAACCAAACCAAAAATATTAAAGCGGCAACATTTGGGCAGGTACTCTTTCAAATATTAATAATGGATATGGTTTTTTCAATAGACAGCATTATTACCGCCATTGGTATGGTAAAAGAAGTTTGGATCATGTATGCTGCTGTTATTTTTACAGTTTTAATAATGTTGGTAGCCGCAGAGCCAATCAGCAGTTTTGTAAACAAACATCCCGCCTTTAAAATGCTGGCTCTTTCTTTTTTATTACTGATAGGGTTTGCACTGGTAAGTGAAGGTTTTGGCATTGAAATTCCGAAAGGATACATATATTTTTCAATGGCATTTTCAATGCTGGTCAGCATTTTTCAGATGCGCATGCACCGAAATAATGAACCGGTAAAAACACATGAACATTATATTGAAGGAGAAGATAAATTCTCCAAAAAAATATTGTAAACACATTAATAGGTTGAAACTGGCCGTCAATTCTCCGTTTGGTAAAAATCAAAGAGATTTTTATTTGACCTGACTTTTTATATCATTCTGTTACTGGTTCTTAAATTATTATTTCATGTCAAAAACTTCAAGTTCGCTTTCGCGAATTCTGAACCTGGTAAAACTGGAGCGAAGAGAGATAACTGCCGTTTACATCTATGCCATATTAAACGGATTAATACAACTTTCATTACCTCTTGGTGTACAGGCTATCATTGGTTTTGTACTTGGCGCCTCTATGAGGGCTTCGCTGATCGTACTCATTACCCTGATAGTGCTTGGCGTACTGGCAGTAGGTATTATGCAGGTAAACCAGATGAAGGTTATTGAAAAAATTCAGCAAAAACTTTTTGTACGCTATGCTTTTGCTTTTGCTGAACATATTCCAAAGCTTGACCTGAAGAAGACAGATAATATTTATTTACCCGAACTGGTCAATCGTTTTTTTGATATCCCTGTATTGCAAAAAAGCTTATCTAAAATTTTGCTGGATATACCAACCGCAAGTATCCAAATTCTATTCGGATTAATATTGCTATCCTTCTATCATTCTGCATTTATTCTTTTCGGCGCTATCCTTATTATTTTGCTTTGGTTAATTCTGCGTTTTACAGGCAGCAACGGTTTGCAAACCAGCCTTGAAGAAAGCAGTTATAAATACAAAGTAGCAGGATGGCTGGCAGAAACAGCAAGAGTTATTAAATCTGTGAAGCTCGCAAAAAGCAATGACCTGCATTTGCGAAAAACAGATGAAAGTGTGATTGGTTATCTCAATGCACGGAACAATCATTTTAAAATATTGCTTTTCCAATATCATTTGCTGGTAATCTTTAAAACTGTTATTACGGCAGCCGTGCTGATTGTAGGCACACTGCTATTGGTAAACCAGCAATTGAATATTGGCCAGTTCATTGCCGCAGAGATTGTAATATTATTGGTCTTAAATTCTGTGGAGAAA
>JANPIA010000328.1:0-5606 GCA_031424735.1 Segetibacter sp. | reverse complement strand
GAAATTATGGCACTGGGTGACGTACTGATTGAGCGTTGTTCTGCGGAGACAGCACTTCCCGCAGCACGTATTACAGGTGAAAGAGCAAGGACCTGCAACCAGCTTAAAATGTTCGCACAACTCCTAAGAGATGGCTGGTGGGTAGATGCACGTATTGATACTGCACAACCACAACGCCAGCCTTTACCTAAACCGGATGTAAGAAGAATGCTTATTCCCATCGGACCAATAGCAGGTTTTGGCGCCAGCAATTTTCCGTTGGCTTTTTCTACTGCAGGCGGTGATACTGCATCTGCTTTAGCAGCAGGATGCCCCGTGGTAGTTAAAGCACACTCTTCGCATCCCGGAACAAATGAGTTGGTTTCTTCTGCTATTGTAAAAGCAGCGAAGAGCACAGGCATGCCGGAAGGAGTTTTTTCCTCTGTTTATCTTTCTCATGGTGACGTAATTAAATTGGTACAACATCCTGCTATCAAAGCAGTAGGTTTTACCGGTTCAAGAGATGTGGGTATGCTTTTGTTTCAGGCTGCTGCAGGTCGCTTTGACCCGATACCTGTTTATGCAGAAATGAGTGCAGTAAATCCATTTATTTTATTAGAAGGAGCACTGCAAACAAAAGGTGAAAAAATAGCTAAAGACCTCGCAGGTTCTATAACCTTAGGTGGGGGCCAGTTTTGTACTAACCCGGGTTTGGTTCTTACAATAGAAAATGAAACTTCTAAAAAATTCTTACAGTTGCTTGCTAATGAAATAGCTGCTACCACACCGGCGTCAATGCTGAACAGGAATATTTGCAGAGCGTATAATGAAGGCGTTAAATCGCGCCAAAGCAAAGCCCAGGTATTAGCAACGGCATCTAAAGAAGCAAACACAGAAAAACACGAAGCACAACCTGTTGTGCATACCGTTGATGCTGCAACGTTTCTTGCAGGCAGAGAATTATCGGAAGAAATTTTTGGTCCCGCTTCACTCGTGGTATTATGTAAAGATGAAACAGAGTTACAGTCAGTACTTCAGTCCTTGGAGGGACAATTAACGGCAACGGTTCATGCTACAGAGGCAGATGAAAATTCAGTAGCTCGCGTTGTTGGAATTATTACGCAAAAAGCTGGTAGAGTTATCTATGGTGGTTATCCCACCGGGGTAGAGGTTTGTCATTCTATGCAGCACGGAGGACCATTTCCCTCTACCACCGACGGGCGATCGACCTCCGTAGGTACGGCTGCTATTTACCGTTTCGTTCGTCCGGTAGCTTTCCAGGATTTCCCCGATCATCTGCTTCCTGAAGCATTAAGGAATGATAATCCATCAAACATTCTCCGCCTTGTTGATGGTGAATGGACAAATAAAAAAATAGGAGATTAAGTTAGGTGACTCTGCGGCGCTGTTTAAGTTTCAAGAAAGATGTGCATTGAAACGAAAAGCTGCTGTAGAGTCCTGAAATTCTACCTCTAAATAAACATTCTATACTAATAACTACTTATGAAGACACTCGAATTCAGTTCTAAAAGACAATATGCTTTTTTATTATTTACAGTTCTATTCTTGATTTCAGCAACGCGGCTATTGGCACAAAACAATTCGTTTCAAAAAAATAAATCGGAGAAAAAATTCATCCATAAGAGTCCGGGTAATCCCTATCTGCCGCTGTGGGAGCATGTGCCCGACGGAGAACCCCGTGTTTTTGAAGATCCCGATAATCCGGGAAAATACAGGGCTTATATTATAGGATCGCATGATTTGAGGGTTACGAGTTACTGTGGTCCAGACATCAGGGCTTGGTCTGCGCCTGTAGAAGATTTAACCAGTTGGCGTAATGAAGGCCCCATTTTTACTTACCAGATTGACGGGCAATGGGATGTTATGTACGCGCCGGATTTGGTTGAAGTAAAAAGAAAAGACGGTAAAAATGAATATTACCTGTACCCGCATAGTCGCGGTCCAAACAGGGAAGCAATGGTTTGCAAGGGGAGCCGCCCGGACGGGCCTTTTACTCCCGTTAATTTAACTGAAGACGGAAAGCGTACCATTCAGGGGAGTCTTTTAGGATTCGATCCGGCTGTTTATGTCGAATACGTCACCGATCCGAAAGATCCTGATTATGAGATTGGTTTCAGGGCGTATGGGTTTTGGGGCTTTCAGAGATCGTCAGCCGCGCAGTTAGACCAGAAAACTATGTATTCGCTCAGGCCTGGAACGGAGGTCATTAGGTACCTTTTACCTGCCAGTTCAAGGTATGGAGTGTTACGCGAACCGGCAGGCACTCAATATCCCAACATCCTTCCAAATGAAGATTTGGGAACATTCAATTTCTTTGAAGCGTCTTCCATACGAAAGGTGGGAAATAAATATGTTACCGTGTTTAGTGGTTATTCCGGTCCTGAATATGGCGTTAGCAGTTCCAACTCTACCTTGCGTTATGCTTTTGGCGATTCGCCCTTAGGGCCATGGAAAAGCGGGGGTGTTGTGGTAGACTCACGTGCCCCGGTACTGAACCAGGATGGAACCGCATTACAGACCACCAATGCAGGACATAACACGCATGGTAGTATTGAATTGATCAATGGTCAATGGTCTGTGTTTTACCACAGGCCTCCAAGAGGTTTTGGATATGCCCGTCAGGCAGTGGTAGCTCCGGTTACCGTTAAATGGGATGAAAAATCGGTGGCTGAAGGCGGTACGGTATCTATCAGGGGCTATGACCCATATGCGGCGGATGGTCTCTGGACGGCAAAAGACAGCCAGGGAAAAGAATATAAAGGCGCTGAAGTTACTTCAGAAGGCTTCCATTTTTATGGGCTCAATCCCTATCAATATTATTCTGCAGGTTATGCTTCTTATCTTTCTAATGGCAACACCCAACAGGATTCATGGGATATTTGGGACAATCACATGCCCATTGAGAAGGTAAGGAATGGCAACATTATTGGTTATAAGTATTTTGGTTTTGGAGGACTTAGGAAGGGTCAAAAAGGATTGAAATCTTTTGAGGGAACCAAAAAGGGAAACAACACCAAGTTCAACATTTTCCTTACGCCAAAAACAGAAGAAACCTTTAAGGTGAATGTTTGGCTGGATGGACCCTGGGACAATACTACCTGGAAAGGAAAGAAAATAGCTGAGATTGTGGTCCCCGCCAATTCCAAACAGGAAGTGACACAATACACGGCCGACGTTTCCCGGTTTGTTGACAATCTGGATAAAAAGCACGCGATTTTTCTTGTAGCAGAAGGAGTGGCATCAGATACGCTTTTTAATTTGATGGGGCTTGGGTTTAGTTCGAAGAAAAAGAAATTGGTTCGTCCCGCTCCGCCTACTGTGAGTATTTCGGTTAATGGCCAAGCCGTAAACATTCCCGCAACTCCTGTTCGATCAACTAATGCTAACGGCATAGTTGGTTACGATATTTATCAGACAACATATAAACTTCCAGCCGGCACAACCGGAGTGCCCAGGGTTATGGCTAGTTCGAATAATTCAAAAGTAAAAATTGCTATAACCCAGGCCGAATCATCGACCGGAACAGCAGTTGTGAAATTTGATTACAATGGTGTTGTTAAAACATATAGGGTTGTATATACTGCTCCATAACTATGACTGCGTAAATTTTTTAATTCGAGCACTTTCTCCTGTTTTAAGCCTTTTCTGCACACACAGTAACAGGGCTCTTAAGCAGTAAGCCGTCACTTATTTAGTAAACTGAATGCCTGTATGTCGTTCCATTATGGGTAGCACCAATCACGAATTATTAAAACATAAAGTTTGTCTATGAAAAAAGAAGTTTGGGTTTTTGTATCTCTATTCGCAGCAGTCTCTGCCTGTAAAAAAGATACTGGTATCGGAGCCGTGCCGCTGCCACCCACACCACCCCCTGTGGTGGAATCAGCACCCTTGAAATCTGTCGCCACGTTTCCTATTGCTGTGGCCGGTAGTAATGGCTCTTTTATGACCAATGCTACATCATCTGCAATACTGAAGAGAGATTTTAATGGTATTACGTTTGAAAATGAAATGAAAAATAGTTCCCTCGTAAATAGTTCCGGAGGGTATAATTTCAGCACAGCAGATGCGATGGTAGCTGCTGCTCAAGCGGGTAATGTTCAAATTCATGGTCACGTTTTAGCCTGGCACGCACAAACACAAGGTGCATATTTTAGAGGGTTTCTTAATGCTGCCAGTCCCGGTGCAGCCAACCTGGTACAAAATCCTGGTTTTGAAAACGGAGGTGCTACCAATTTTTCTAATTTCACCGTTTTAAATACCGGTAATCCTGCCGGATCCGCTACTATAACTGTCGGGTCTGGCACCACAGAGGTACTGTCGGGTAGCCGCTCTATGAAAGTAGTAAATCCTACAGGTTACAACACTGAACAATGGCGTGTACAAGTAGCAACAGATGCCATTCAGCTTACAGTGGGGCGGCAATACCAGGTTAGCTATTGGGTAAAAGCAACCACTGCAAATGGTTCCATAAGACTTTCAACATTGTCGCCATCTTCCCTGTACCAGGCTGACCAGACCATTGGCACTTCGTGGCAGCAGATAACCTGGAATATTACAGCCAATGAAGCGCAAACCCGTTTTTCGTTTGATATGGGACGCAACAGCAATACCTACTTTATTGATGATGTAAGTGTAAACGAAATAGTTACTGCAGGGGGCTCCAATTACAATTATGCGAAAGTCGATAGTCTTCTTAAAACAACCATTCAAACGATTGCAGGTCATTTTAAAGGAAAGGTGCGTGGCTGGGATGTAATAAATGAAATGTTTTCCGATGGTCCGGCCGGGGGCATAAGAAACAATACGAACACAACTAATTCAACCGCTAACGATGTGTTTGTTTGGAGCGAATACTTAGGGCGTGATTTCGGTGTAAAAGCATTCACTTATGCTGCAGAAGCTGACCCCACGGCTAAACTCTTTATCAACGATTATAACCTTGAGTCTTCAACCGCTAAACTTGATTCACTTATTGCTTATGTAGCTGAAATAAGGGGTAGGGGAGCCAAGGTAGATGGCATAGGTACGCAAATGCATGTGAGTCTAAACACCAACAAAACTCAAATAGATAACCATTTTAAAAAACTAGCCGCTACTGGATTATTGGTTCACATATCTGAATTGGATATTGGTGTTAACACCACCAATGCGGGAAGTATAGTTTTCTCAGAGGCATTAGAAACCGCCCAGGCAGAGATGTACAATTACATTATCATTTCGTATATGCGAAATACACCTAAACCGCAACGTTATGGTGTAACAATTTGGGGTTTGCTTGATAATCAAAGCTGGCGGTATAAAGGCGGAGCCGATTATCCACTTATTTATAATGCCGCCGGTACTAAAAAGAAAGCGTATGAAGCAGTGTTAAATGCATTAAAATCGGGTCTTTAAATTCAACATGCTCCACGCGTTTTCGTTCGTATGAACTAACCAGCTGGCCGTGAAAATGTTTTTTCGTACCGAGATGCTTGTTTCTATCTTCCTTTTTTGTCTGCTGATCCAGCGGGATTCCGCATTTTCACAAGACAATCCTGCTTCTTCGCATTCATCACTGGCGGAGAAAGTTTATTTGCAGTTAGATAATAGAGTTTATACAACGG
>JANPIA010000327.1:0-13481 GCA_031424735.1 Segetibacter sp. | reverse complement strand
GTGCTCATTTTTATAATTTTTTGATAACACAAAACTACCCTGACAGGCTACCCTGTTCCAATGCCTGCACGCAAGAAATAATGGTGCTTTTGAGCAACAGGAAGCGTTGACTTTTATCAATGCTTTTCTGAAGGATCTTATTTTTTGTTGCTTATTCTGCCTCTAACCCGGCTTAATGTTTCTTTTGAAAGACCCATGTAGGAAGCAATCATGTGTTGGGGTACACGTTGAACGAGGTTGGGATACAAATCTGTAAGTGCCTTGTACCTTTCTTCAAGAGGCAGACTAACCATATTAGTTGTTCGTTTCTGAAGTGCCATATAAGCATCAGTCATCAGTATGCGAAAATATGTTTCGTACTTAGGCATTTTTTTGAGTAATTCATTATGAGCCGCTTTACTTATAAGTACAAGTTCGCAGTCTTCGAGTGCATCAATGTTAAGCGTAGCAGGTTCTTCTTTTATGAAGCTGTACAGGTCCCCCATTGTCCAACCCTCGAGGGCGAATGCAGTAATGCGTTCTTGTCCCGTGTCGTCTACTACATAAGCCTTTAATGCGCCCTTCTCAACAAAACAAATGCTTTTGCAAACGTCGCCATCCTGAAGCAAATATTGTTTTTTACGTAACTTTTTTGGAGTAAGAAATGGTAGTATGAACTCCTGTTCTTCCTTTGTTAGGAGAGCTTTCTCGTTGAATTTTTGGAAGAAGGTTTCGAACATCATTCAGTGCTTTGATTGCAAAAGTAGGAGTTCGGTTAGAAATGGGCTTTTGCATAAAATATAAAAAGTGAATGAAGTAATAAAAAGGAAGGCATTGTAAATAATAAGTTCGCTACCCTGGATGTTGCAACAAAGCAAGTGTTCAACAAAGCCTTGAACTGCTAAACGAGGAGTGAATGTTTTTTCTTAAAAGAATGTCTCACTTAACGTTCGAAAAGATCGCGATGCTTATATCAAAGTTTTTCATCTACAGGCTCCCATAATTCAATTTTATTTCCCTCAGGATCTATACACCAACCAAATTTACCGTACTCCAGGCTATCTGATTTAGTTTCCACCTGTACGCCTTCGAGTTTCAATGTTTCTATCAACGAATCAAGATCGGCAACGCGGAAATTAATCATGAAGGGCGCCGTACCCGGATCGAAATAAGTTGTATCGTTCTTAAAAAATGAAAACACGGTACTACCGGGTACAGCCGGGTCATTATTTTTCCAACGGAAGGTAACCCAGGGATTATCGCCAAAGGGAATACCTAAATGCTTTTGGTACCAGGCAGCTAATTTTTCCGGGTCTTTTGCCTTTAAAAAAACACCCCCAATACCTGTAACTCGTTCCATAATATTTAGTTTAAAAAGTTTTGCTTTTACATAATAGAAATTGTTACCAAAGTGAAGCTACCCCAAAAATTTTTAGGTTAAAAGCTGCCAGCACCTTTATACTTTACTTTCTCCACTGAAAATAAAAAATACTTCCCTGTCCGTGTTTTGATTCAACCCAAATTTTTCCACCCTGTTCTTCTACCAGCATTTTCAAAACATTTAAACCAACACCGGTGCTGCTTTCCCGGCTGCTTTTATTTATTGAGGTTTCGAATAACTGAAATATACGATGGGCATCTTCAGGCTTTATTCCGGGGCCATTGTCCGACACAAAGAAAACATAGAAACTTTCTTCCGCCCGGAACCCAATCTCTATTATTCCATCCGCTTTATCAAGGTATTTTATGGCATTGCCTACCAGGTTTTGAAATACTTGTTGCAATTTTAGTTTTCGCGTATGTATCACCGGCAGGTTTTCATCAACCAAAATATTTACGGAAGGTGGCGGTGCCAGAATGAATACAACCTGGTTCACCAAATCAAATACATTTACCTCCTCCATAGTTTGTTGCGTAAAACTTTGGCGAGAATATTCAAGAATGGAAGTGATCATTTGCGATAGATGATTGGCTGAAAAATCGATCACTTCAATTTTATTCTGGAGGTTAAAATTGGAAGCGATAAGATTATCGTTTTTAATTGCCGACAACTGCAAAATAATAGTAGCCAAAGGCGATTTCAGATCGTGAGAAACCATGAAGACAAACTTCTCCAACTGCCCGTTGATGCTGGCTGTTTCGCGCAACGACTGGCGCAGATCGTCCTGGTAGAAATAAAGTTTTTCAAACACATCAACTTTAGCCTGCGACACACTAACATCCAGCGGCTTCTGCAAATAATCGACCGCTCCTGCTTTAAAACCCTGCAGCACGTACCGCTCCTCTTTATTAATTGCCGTAACAAAAATGATGGATATTTCCTTGGTACGGCTATTCGATTTTAAAATTCGGGCTACTTCAAATCCATCAATGTCGGGCATTTGCACATCTAACATTATTAAACCGATATCCTCGTTTTTCAAAACCATTTTTAAAGCTTCGTTGCCTGAGTTTGCATAGAGGAACTCGCGCCCATCCTTATCAAGCATTGCCTCCAGCGAAATAATATTTTCGGGGCGGTCATCTACCAGCAAAATTTTAAAAAAGCGGTTATTTTTTTGGTGATCCATTAGCTAAACTCGTGTTTAAATAAATAATGAATTTGTTCAATAATTTGTTCGGGATAAAGAGCATGTGCGCCAACATTCAATTCAATTGCACTTTGCGGCATAACCGGATATATGGCACTTGCCGGATGCTGCACTATTGCATAGCCTCCTTTATCTAGCACCATTTTTACACCTTGGCTCCCATCTTTATTAGCGCCGCTTAATAAGATGGAAAGTACATGCTTACCATATACTTTTGCAGCGCTTTGCATGGTTGCATCAATGGAAGGTCTGCTAAATTGTATTGTTTCAGAGTAGTCGAGACTGAAGGTATGATCGCTTTCCAACAGGAGGTGATAGTTTTGCGGTGCCAGGTAAATGCAGTGATCGTTTACCGGCGACTTATCATCCGGTTCTACAATTTTTTTGTTAGTGTGCTGCGATAATATTCCCTGCATTTCACTTACAACATTTTTAAGGCGATGTAGCACAATAACAACGGGAACAGGGAAGTTTTTCGGCAGCGCACCAACAATTTGATGAATAACCTGCAGGCTTCCGGCTGAGCCGCCAATAACGATGAGCTGAAACTTTTTTGGCATACCTCGTTTTATTTAACCCTTCTGAATAATTTTAAATGCATATCCAGTGGTTCAAAATTCTCCCTGATTTTCGTAAACAATAACGACTCCTTCAGCCCTAATGCTAAAAACCCGAATGGCACCAAACTCTCGTTGAACAAATGGACTACTTTATCCTGCAGTTCCTTATTGAAATAGATCATCACATTTCTGCAACATATTAATTGAAACTCGTTAAACACCTGGTCGGTTACCAGGTTATGCTGCGAGAAAATGATATTCTCACGAATTTCGTTACTGATGATAGCATTATTGTAGTTAGCTGTGTAATAGTTAGAAAACTCCGTTTGTCCTCCAACTTTTATATATCCAGCCGTATAATCTTTCATAATGGAAAGTGGCAGTATTCCACGCCGTGCTTTTTCCAGGTTTCCAGGGTTTATATCCGTAGCGTAAATCCGGGTGCGATTTAAAAGACCAGCCTCGTGCAGCAAAATGGCAGTGGAATAAACTTCTTCACCCGTGGAGCAGCCGGCGTGCCAAATTCGTATTAATGGATAGGTAGAAAGGCGCGGAAAAATCTTCTCCTTCAGGGTGCGATAAAACTCAGGGTCGCGAAACATCTCCGTTACATTGACGGTCACCTTTTCTAAAAAAAAATCAAACGTTGCGCGGTCGTTGGTTAGATAATATTTAAGATCGAAGAAAGTTTGCAAGCCTGAATCATTCATAAATCTATTTACCCTGCGCTCCATACTCGCCCTTGCGTACTGGCTGAAATCGTAACCATACCGGTTATAGATAACCTGCAAAATCTCATCGAATTCCTTATCGGTTAATTCAGTAACTGGTGTCATATAAACTTACGATAGCCAAACACGTATCAACGATTTTAATTTTTGCATTTCCACCGGCTTCGATATATAATCCGAGGCTCCGGCAGCAATACATTTTTCTTTATCGTCCGACATGGCTTTGGCTGTTAAAGCTATAATAGGAAGTTCTTTTAACCCCATTTGATTACGTATATGGTTCATAGCCTGGTAGCCATCCATGTTAGGCATCATTATATCCATCAACACAATATCTATTTCGGGTTGCCGCTCCAATGCCGCCACAGCTTCCTTACCATCAACAGCGGTTATAACTTCCAGTTGCTCACTCTCCAAAGCGGCTGTTAATGCAAAAAGATTACGCATATCATCATCTGCCAAAAGCACTTTCTTTCCTTTTAACGGGTTGCTATTTGTGCCGGATGTGAGAATTTTTTCGGGACGCTTTTTTTCCTCCTGCACTTTGTATAAAAATAATTCCAACTCATCCATCAGTCTTTCCTTTGAGGTTGAGGAAGTTCTTACAACAACGTCCGATATTTTTTTTAACTGAAGATCATTTCCCGGTGTAATGTCTTCATCCAGATAAATAATTACCGGTATTTTATGCTGCAAATGCAGGCTTAACGCTTCAAGCTTTGCTATACCCGTGTCAACGTTTTTACCAATATCCGCAATTACACAATCGTAGCTTGTCTCTTTGGTCTTTTCAATAGCTTCGTCAACCGTTGAAACAAAATCGGCATGTACGTCTAACCGGCGACTGTTGATCAGCTCTTTTAAAACATTGGTTTGCAAATTTTCTCCTGTTATCAAAAGCACTTTTTTAATTTCTATTTTCATGCTTTCGCCAAGCAATAAAAAAACGTTGTCAAGATCTTTTTTACTAACAGGTTTTTGCAGATAGGCAATTGCACCTGGCAATATATCGCGTGTATCGAACGCAGAAATAATGTGAACGGGTATATCGCATGTTACCTCATCGTTTTTAATGGTGTTCAAAATAGTTTCACCATTAGCATCCGGCAAATGCAGATCGAGAATTATTGCGCCGGGCTTAAACTTTCGTGCCATTTCAAGGCCTTCTTCGCCGTTGGTTGCAAGTATAGCTTTGAAGCCCTTTTTTATTGCGTAGTCTCTTACCAGTTTGGAAAAGTGAACATCGTCTTCGATTACAAGTAGTGTTTTATCCGCCGCGTTTATGTCAAATCGATCGTCCACAATTGCCATCTTTTCCCTTTCCAAAGGGTTATCAAATTTGCGCGGAACCCTTGTCGCATTTTTTTCAGGCAGATGAAGGGGTACTCCAATGGTAAATATGCTGCCCTTGCCTTCTTCGCTTGCAAGTTGAATGTATCCACCTAAAATTTTTACCAACTCCTTAGTGATAGATAGCCCAAGACCGGTGCCGCCATACTTACGGCTTGTTGAACCATCAGCCTGCTGGAAAGCTTCAAAAATTGCCTGTTGTTTTGCCGGTGAAATACCTATGCCGTTGTCGGCAACAGTAACTTGCAAAAAGGGCAAACCCGATTTGTCAGCAATGCTAAACCGAAGCGTAACCCGACCTTTTACAGGGGTAAATTTAAATGCATTCGACAATAGATTTTTGATTACCTGTTCTATCCTTTGCCTATCTGTATGTACATATGCTGCCTTGTTGGTATCAAGCTTTACATCAAAAGCAATTTCCTTTTCCTCCGCCACAGCCCTGAATAATTGTTCAATATCGTTGGCTATGTTACCCACAGGTATCTCTTCAAAATGCAGATCTATTTTTCCTGCTTCTATTTTTGAAAGATCAAGAATGTCATTGATCAGGTTCAATAAATCAGCTCCAGATTTATAAATAATGTTTGCATGCGAAACCTGTTTTTCTGTAAGATTTTCACTTTTATTCTCCGCCAGTAATTTTGCCAAAATCAATACGCTGTTTAAAGGCGTTCGCAACTCGTGCGACATATTTGCCAGGAACTCTGACTTGTATTTTCCGGTTATTTCCAGTTCGCTGGCTTTAAGCTCTACCGCCTGCCTGGCAGTTTCCACCGCTTCATTTTTTTCTTCCAGTTCGGCATTTATTTGTCGCAACTCTTCCTCCTGCACTTTTAATTCTTCTTCGGAGTGTTGCAGGGTTTCGGTTTGATGACTTAACTCTTCGTTAGCCTGGCGAAGTTCTTCCTGCTGCTGTTCAAGTACTTCTTTCTGCTCCTGCACCTGGTTTAAAAGTTTAAAAACCTTCTCTCGATTTTGTGCAGAATTAATTGCAACGGCAACATTATCGCTTATCACCTTAAAAAAATCGTGGTGTTTTAACTGGAAGGTGCCAAGCGTTAATAATTCGATGATGCCTTTTATTTCATCATTGAAATAAATAGGAAAATACAGGGCTTCAGCGGGTTGTGCGTTAAGGGCGCTTGTTTGCAGGGTGAGGTATTGTGCGGGAATATTTTTAACGCACAACGAATTTTTATTAACAGCTGCCTGTCCTACTAAACCTTCTTTAAGCAGGTAAGATGTTTTTGCGGAGAAAGGCAGTGCATAGCTGGCTGATAAAAAAAGTTCGTTACTCTCGGGGTTATAGATATAAAAAGCACCGGCTTCTATTTCCAAATATTCAATAAGCGTATTAAGAATGCCCTGGCTCAGGGTAGTCGGGTCCGTGTCTCCATGCAAGCTGTTGTTTACTTGTGCCACTCCAGCCAGTAACCAGTTTTTTTCGCTGGTATCGTAATTGGCTTTTGTGAGATGTTGATTATTTATCTGAAGCGCCTGTTCCGTTTTTGTTCGGGTATTAAACTCCTTTAAAATAAACATGATGAGGACTAACACAATTGCCAAAATCAAACAGATGCTTATCACCAGGTTAATGGTGGCAAACTCCACCGTTTTTGCATTAGCAGTTTCAGCTTTTACTAAGGTGTTCTGTTCAATTTCTGTAATTGCATTTATTTGTTTCCTAACAATCCCTATCAGGTATTTCTCCTTATCCATCAACTCCGTACTATACTTCCTCGAAAAATTACTGGCATCCTCTCCTATTGCGCTCCAAAATTGTAACACCTGTTCAATGTCGTACTCCAGCTTTCTTATTAAACCACGTACCTCGGGGTTGGTAGCTAGGCGGTCCAGTTCGTTTATAGCCGGGTGAATTAGCGGAAGCCCATTTTTATAACGTTCCAAAAAACGTTTTTCATTTGTGCTTCTGAAGCCTCTCATCCCCACTTCCATATCAATTAATACAGATTGCACCTCCTGCATTTGGTTGAGCATTCGGTAAGTATGGCGAACGCGGTTGGTTTCTTCGTTTTCCTTTTGAAAGGTGCGGTACGAATTTAAACCCACAATAATTACGAGTACAATAGCCGTAATAAAACCTATATATAACCTTATTTTCATATTGCTATCTCTATCATTAAAACCGAAAAAGGATTGCAAAACATAAGGGTAAAAGATAAGAGGTTATTATTACCCGGCGAAAGATTTTTGTGCATGATAATTCAGCACAAAAAAAATCCCACCGGGAAATCCGGCGGGATACAAGTTTATTAAAAATTACAACAGGTTATGCCTGCATTGCAAAGTCGTTAGCTGATTGTTTTTGTGGTTTGCCAGCTATTAAAACTCTCAACAATGCCTTTGCTCTCGAGAATTGAGATTTACTGGTGCTTTCGGTAATGCCTAATTGCTGGGCAATTTCCTTATGTGAATAACCCTCCACTGCATACAAATTAAAGACTGTACGATAACCATCACTTAAAGTATTTGCACTGCGAATTAAATCTTTTTCGAAAAGATTATCGAGCGCAGTAGTATGTTTATCTCGAATAGAATTTTCAAGACCTTCACCAACTGAAGTGTTTAAATTTTTGCGCCGAATATGCTCGATAGCTGTGTTCACAAATATGCGACGCACCCAACCGTCAAACGAACCTTCTCCGCGAAACCGGTGAAGGTTGTTGAAAAGTTTGATAAAACCTTCCTGCAAAATATCTTCGGCATCCATCTGACTTTTGGCATACCTCAAACAGATCGCAAACATTTTTGCTGAAAATTTATTGTAAAGTTCCTTCTGGCTTTTTCTGTCGCCGCTGATGCAATTTTCTATGAGGCGGTTTTCGGAGAGTGTAAATGTTAAATTCATATTGGAATACTTTAGTGGTGATGCTGTGGTATAACCCAATTTATGCCAAAAACTAAAACATTGATTTTCAGCAATTTATTTTTTTTGGATAGTATAATAATTCCCCTGCAAAGAAACCATTCCCAAAAATGGAATTTGTTAAAATATGGACACGAACTTTAATGGGGAAGTTGTTTTAGGGCTACGCCCAAACCTGGTGTGATAGAAACTGAAACTCTGCCATTATCAAAGGCTAATCCTTCCCCACTGTCTTCGCTCAACAATAACGGGCCATCAACATCTATAAAATCTATTTGAGGTAAAAAATGGGAGATGGCAGCTGAACCGATAGTGCTTTCATTCATGCTGCCCATCATAACTTTTAACCCGAGGTTGCGCGCCTCTTTCAGCATTTTACGCGCAGGTGTAATGCCACTGCACTTGGTAAGTTTAATATTAATACCATGAAAATAACCGGCGCACTTTTTTATATCGTGCTCAAAAACACAGCTTTCATCTGCAATTAATGGTATGGTAACTTGCTGAAACAAAACCTTCATTCCCTCCCAATCATCTTTAGGCAAAGGCTGCTCAATCATTTCCACGCCCAATTTTTCAAGCAGCGGTATTTTTATTAGCGCTTCTTCAACAGTCCAACCTGCATTGGCATCCACCCTAAACATAGCAGGGGTATGTTTTCTTAATGCTTCAACAATGGCGATATCATCCCTGGTACCGAGTTTAATTTTATAGATTGGCCAAGGTTTTTCATTCATCTTCTCAACCATCTTTTCAATGGTATCAATTCCAATGGTAAAATCGGTAAGAGGTTCGCTGCCGTTGAAGGATGTATTCCATAATTTATATAAAGGCTGCCGTTTCATTTTACCCCATAAATCCCACCCTGCAATATCCAAGGCACAAACCAGGAAAGGATTTTTAGGAAACAGATGATGCAGAAAATGCCAGAACCTTTCGGGATCGGTAAAGGCAAATTTCTCCACAAATGATTTTTTTGCTTCCAGGTCAGCGATCATTTGTTCAACGGTAATATCGTAATAGGCAATTGCTGGCGCCTCGCCATAACCAACCAACGAGCCAAGTTGCAATTGAACAACCAGTGCAGGCTGATGCGTTTTTGTTCCCCTCGAGATAGTGAAAGGATGTTTAAAAGCGAGATTTGTTTTCCAATATGCTACAATCAAAAAAATAGCTTTTAAAAAATGAAGCCACCGGAAATCCGGTGGCAAATAACAATATAAAATGCAGTTACCTTCCGCTTGCAAAAATTACTTCGCGAAGCTGACTATTGAATTCCTCTTCAGTATTGAGATCTTCAAGCGTTAAATTCATACGGTATTGCCAATAATGTTTTGGGTTGGATGGAATATTAATTCTTTCGTCTGCGGGATTTTGAGTGCGCAATTTTTCACTGATCCCGAGCATATCCTGTAGTTGAAAAATGCTCCACATGGCTGGTGAATATACATGCTGCATTAACACAGCTTTACTTATCCAGGGCTCGCAAACTAAAGGCGCTTTACCATATTGACCCATTTCGCGGTTGTAGAATCGTTGGGTAACATTTCTATCCTCTTCCCACCAGCCGCGAACTGTGCTTAAATCGTGCGTTGAAGGAGTCACAACGCTTAAATACGGCGCATCATTCGGGTGAAAAAATTCTCTTGACGGGTTTTTAGGCATGCGTTGAATTTCCAAACTAAGAATGCCCAGATCTTTCATAACACCAGGCACAGAAGCAGGAACCATTCCCAGGTCTTCACCAAAGATGAGCATATTGGTGCTTCGTTTTAATTCGGGAAGCTTGTGCATGGCTTCATCCCGCCAAAAAGTGTCCTGGCGATAATAGAAGTAATGAACATATAAATTTTTGAGCTTATGCTGTGTATCATAATCAAGATGTCTGAAGGAGAAAGTATTCTCCATCAAAATTCGAAAATGAAACTTAGTACCGGACGAACCTTCCTCTTCAAAAAGAAGTACATTAGAAATCAGATCGAACAATCCAGCTTTTAAATGTTCGTTTTCGTCATTATTAGCTGATGTCTTAAAATATTCTTCCACTTTGCGTTGGGTGGAAAAAGCAGGTAAAAGTTCGTACTGTCCACCTTCGAGGGGTTTTAAAAATGTGTCGGCGACAAACTCTTTTCGAATATTAAACAGCTCCGACAAAACGCGATCGTTGATAAAAGGTTTTGTATAACGGTCATAATCAAACCATAAATCGTTGATAGCAAATTCATCAATGGTAACCGGTATTGCAGGCGCAAAACGCCCCATAATGCCCTGAACCGAATGCATTGGAATGCTCCATATTCTAAAGAAACCGAGAATATGATCTACCCGGAAAGCATCAAAATAATCATTCAACTGGGCAAACCTTCTCTTCCACCAGCTATAACCATCCTCCGCCATCCGTTGCCATTTATAGGTAGGGAAACCCCAGTTTTGACCTTTCACAGCAAAATCATCAGGAGGTGCGCCGGCCTGCTGATCCAAATTGTATAACTCCGGTTGTTGCCATGCATCGCAACTATTCCGGTAAATACCTATGGCAATATCTCCCTTCAACGAAATGCCATTTGCATGCGCATACTCACTCGCTTCTTTTAATTGCAGGTGTAAATGGTATTGTATGAAAAAGTAAATTGATATTCCTTCGTGAGCTTTAGCAGGAGATTTAGCTATTGCGTTGATGGCACTTTCACTGTATGATGAATGCTCCGGCCATTGAGTAAAATCTGCCGCTCCAAACTGATCGCGAAAGTAGGAAAATGCACCATAAGGCACCAGCCAATGTGCATTATTTTCAAAGAAATTTTTAAACGCTTCCGTTTTAAACGTAGCAACTTTTTCTTCCGGAAATATTTGTTTGAGAAGTAAAGTTTTTTGTTTGCTCACCTCCACATAATCCACAACGGGCAAAGCATTCAACAACTTTTGCTGATCGCCTATTTTAGTTAACAGTTCCTTATTTTTCTTACTGATTATGGAGGGCAAATGAAGGTAAACAGGATGCAATGCAAAGGCAGAAATCGCCGCATACGGGTAGGAATCCTGCGCCCCGTTGTTAGCGGTAGTATCGTTAACCGGAAGCACCTGGATCATCTTAAGCCCTGTATTTTTAGCCCAGTCTACCAGTAATTTCAGGTCGGAAAATTCGCCTATGCCAAGGCTGTTTTCACTGCGCAGGCTAAATACAGGTATTGCCACGCCAGCTCCTTTAAACGTGTTGTTAGGCAGATTAATAAAACAATCTGAAACAATGGTTTGCTGGTTTTTTATGGCAACACTGGTTAATACCCTGTTGTTGCCCTGTTCCAATTCTACTAACTTTTTTTCGTGTGTATTATAAACACCATACTTATAAGCTATCGGAAAATCGGCTTTGGTCAGGTTAATATTTAAAGTCCACCAATTGTTACTCTCGGGGGGCGACATCAACAACAAGTTGTCCTTATGCCATCCGCCAAGTTCAGGTACATTTCCACACAAGCAAACAACTTCATTATTCTTTAAAAGCGGTGCTTTAATTCTAAATGTGTGCGAAAAAGTGGCGGGTTTTATGGCTTTGGAACTATGGTTGTTCCCTTTAAAAAAAACGCGTTTGAATGGCTCGGTATAAAAAGCATTTTCATAATAGCCTGCATAATTCCAGCTATCCACCAACAAAAAATCTTTTGTTTTTTTATCAGAGGTATCAATAGCTTTATCGTCGCCCCATTCAACAATAGTTGTTCCGTCGTTGTTGGTAAGCAGGTACCTGTAGTTTATCAAACCAGAGGTTTTTTCTTCCGGAAATGTCAATACCAGTTGCCACAATTCGTCATTTAAATATTCCAGTTGCACTGCATTTTCCACCACATTGATCCCTAACAATTCGTGACTACCCACCATAGAAATAGACTGACCGAACTTAGTGGCGTAGCGCAGTTGAAAAGTAACTGCAAGTCCGTTTTTTGTTTTAGCCTTGGGGGCTTCCGTTACTTTTTTCTTGATTGATTTGGTTGCAGGCTTTATTGCGGCCAATTTCACCTCCTGTTTAATAACTGCTTTTTTTATGTTTTTTTCGATCGCCTTTTTTGTATTTTTTTTGATAATGAGGGGCTTTATTTCCGGAACAATTTCAGGGACATCGGCTGCAGGTGTAGAAACTATTTCGGGCAAATTACCTAACGGGTATGGCGTTTCGGTATTTGTTATTTCGGCTTGCTTCTCTTTTTTTGGCAGGGCACCCCGCTTTTTTTTTCCTGTTTGCAATGCCGGCTGTGCGGTAGTAATTTGCTTTTTATCTTCAACTGCCCGATCAGAAATATTGCCGGGCTCTGCATGCGTTTTTTCGTTAACCAAGTGTATGTAGTTTTGTGGAGGCGAAAATAGATAAAATCATTTCAAACCGTGTAATTACCCCTCAATTGAAGAAACAAAATATTGTATCGTAAATACCCATCCCCTATTTTTGCCAAAACATTTTAAATATGGAAGCAGCAAAACCAACGGGCAAATACTGGGTTTATTTTTTTATATCGCTTGCAGCAATGATAGCCATGTTAATATTACTTCCTCAATATTTCTGGCTGATACTTCCCTTTGTGGTTACCTACTTTGCCATGGCAATGAATCTGTTGTAATTTGTGGATTGGCTATAAAACAAAAACCCTCTTTACGGAGGGTTTTTGTTTTATAGTATTTTTTTCGATTAAACTTCGCCCAACACAACTAACAAAGCGTAAATAACGCCTGGTAAAAAGAATAACAATGTCAAAAGCAGGCTTATCCAGAATTTGGTATTGATCTCGCCCGGGTGCAGGTACACTGCTAATGGTGGTAACAATATTGCCAGTATAACCAGCAACACGGTGTTGGTTGATGGCTCAGAACCCGCTTTCTTTTCAGCTTTCAATTGCTGAAGTTGTTTTTTTGCTTCTTTTAAACGGTCCTTTTTTTCGTGGCGTGAAAGATTTTTGAATTCCTTCATAGCAGATTTAGCTGCGTCTAAAGTAGGTATACCGTTTTCTGCATTGGGGTTAGCAGTCACTTCTTCAGTTTTGCTCTCCTTGGAAGTAGTTACAAAAGCACCAAAGCTTTGAGAAAGGAATACAAACGAGAAGATAAAGAGGAGGAGATTTTTTTTCATTGAAAATGAATTTAGTGGTGATGAATTTTGATAAAGATAGTTGTTAATGATTTTAACAAAACAATTATGCCACAAAATAAATGGGCGTAAAACAAAAAGCCCCGGTTAAGGGGCTTTTCATAAAATTTATCAACCAATTATTTCACTTCTTCAAATTCCGCATCGGTCACTGTTTCGCTGCTGCCGTTGCTGCCAGTTGATTGTTGATTTGGTTCACTACCGGGTTGTTGAGCACCATTACCAGCGCCTGCTTCCTGCGTA
>JANPIA010000326.1:0-12746 GCA_031424735.1 Segetibacter sp. | reverse complement strand
GCTTAGCCTGCGCAAAATCCTGCAATGTAAAATAACCATAGGCCTGGTGAAATTTCATTTCCGCTATCTCACGATTACTGAGGTTACTTATCCCTGCTTTTTCATAATAAGTATTTGCTTCTGTAAAGTTTTGCTGCCTGAAATAATATTCACCCAACTGGTAACTGAGCACCTGGATTCTTGGTGTATTAAATTCAAGTTCTATAAATTGTTTTGCATGGGCTTCCGCAGCAGGTTCACTAAATCGAAGGCTGGTGAGAATAGTATAAAAACGATCCTCTTCTTTTACGGCTAAAGGAAGATTGCTTTGCGATGTGTTGGCGTAAAGTATGTTTTTGAAAAGTGGATAGGCAAGACTGAATTGTTCCTTTTGATAAAGCTCTTTTGCAAGTTTAAAATCCGCATCGGGATCGTTATTTGTTTTGGAAGCCTGGGCAGAAACTCTTGTACAAAGAGCGAATGATATTGCCGAAATAAAAAGAATTTTTTTATGCAGGTTGATCATAAATTAAAAGTAACGGAGTGGATTAAGCATTATTACAAACCAATTCATAATAAAACGTAAAAACATGTTCAAAGATAACTTAAGCGCTTGCTGAACAAAGACCGTTCCGTTTTATGTGGATAAACAACGCGGTAGTTTACCTTTGGTAACACCGTGTGAAAAACCATTGTGAATTTTTATGTTGGTACCAGCCGAAACCCTTTGTGCGTCAACGTTGCGTCGCACCCGTGTACAGTTCAACCATGGGGATCATCCTAACACAATTACCTATATCCATCGCCAACAAAATGATAAAATTTGTAAAACCACTTAATAGATTTTATGTACGAAACAACACACCAGGTACGAGTAAGATATGCAGAAACAGACCAGATGAATATTGTGTATCATGGCAACTACACACAATATTTTGAAGTGGGCCGGGCAGAAAGTATCCGCCACCTCGGCTTTACTTATAAAGACATGGAAGCGATGGGCGTGATCATGCCGATAGTAGAATGGCATGCAAAATTTCTTCGCCCCGCGCATTACGATGACCTGCTAACCATCAAAACCATTTTAAAAGAATTACCATCCGACCACCGAATAGAGTTTCACCAGGAGGTGTACAATGAAGCAGGTAAACTGCTTACCCTTGGCAAAGCAGTTTTATATTTTATCGATTCAAAAACTAAAAGCAAAACCACGATGCCTGCACAGTTACAAAGCCGGCTGGAAGAATATTTTAAGGAAGAAGATAAGTTTCAATAATTAATACTCAACAAACAATGCTTTAGTTTAGAACGCGATCATTTGTCTTTTTTAAAAGGATCACTCAATCCAGCATTCTTCATTTATCATTCATAGTTTATAGTTCACACCTCTATACCCTGTAGTAATCACCCCTCCAGCTCCTGATAGCTTTTTTAATATCCTTTGCACTCATTTTTTGATCGGCGGCTTTTTGAGCAAGCGATGGAAACTCATCATCAGAGGCAAAACGAAGAGCGATCATTTGTGCCATCGTCAGCCTGCTATCCAGCATTTTGTTGGTAAGTATAAAATACCTGAAATTCTCCTCCGCTCTTATGGTTCTATCCTGAGCTTTTAGCGCAAAAGCGCGGGCATACAAGCTTACGCTGGCAAGTATTAAAGAGATCAGGCAAATGAGCGAAGCAGAGTACAAATTATCGTGACTGCTTTTAAAAAGGTTTATAAAAGAACCAACGATCAGTGCGAGGATGGCAGAGAGTGTTACAAAATGAAAACCGGGTACCAGCCGCGCATGGTTTTTAAAATTCTGCTTTTCCATAATGAGTTTTTTTTGGACGTTGAAGATAAGGTTACTTTAATAAGTCGAGTAAGCTGTAGAGTTTACGCACAATGCTAACCGACGATCCGGTGTAACCATTAATGATTACTGCAAACGTAAGGTCATCCTCCTCTTTTCTTTTTAGGTAACCGGTAAAACTTCGGGCTCCACCAATGGATCCACTTTTCATTTTAATATTATTGATCTCTGGCAAAGCATTGTAAAACGAAGGAAACCAACTTTTACTTTTTGCATATTGCATAACGCTAACCAGTGCTTTAGTTGTTATACGGTTTTGTGGCGATAGCCCACTTCCATCCAGCATATTTATAGCAGTTGGATCAATTCCCTTTTGGTTCCAAAAACGTTTGATAACAGCAAGTCCGCTGTCGGTCGATCCATATCCGGCTTTTTCATACCCGATGGTTTTCACCAGCGCTTCTCCGTACAGGTTAACGCTTCTTTTCAAAAACCAGTAATTCAAACTATCCAGCGATGGCGATTCAAAAGTTGCAAGCGGTGTAAACATTGCTGAAATAAACCGTTTAAAATCTATAGAGGATTTATTAACTGGTGGTATTACCCGAATATTTTTTTTCATTAATGCTTCACTGAGGGTATATTCCAATTGCATAGGTGGATTTGGTACCGATCCCGAAACAACAAAGCTATCTACCCCCAAAGGTATAGTGCCCCGCACAACACCCAGGGTACTTTGTGGTGAAAGAAATATGATCGAATTATCGCCGCTACCCTTTTTACCGGTAGTAAGTTCGCTCTGTAATTTCACGTTGTACAAAAACGGTTTGGTGCGAACAATGGTTACGCTGTCGCCTTCTTTCTTCCCAGGTTTCAGCACAAGGTCGTATTGATTTTCGCGCCAGTTTATACCACCGGCACCTGCTCCATAATAGTTGCCAATATCATCCCATGTCCAGCCGCCGGGTATAGTTTGCGTTTCCCAGTTACCAGCAAATATTTTAATGGAACCCTCAACAGATTTTATTCCTGCCGCTTGTATGGCGGCAACCATTTTAGTCAAAACACTTTCCTCTTTTGTAGCCACATACCGCCAGCTTCCTAACGATGGATCACCGGAGCCTGTTATAATTATATCGCCCTGTAATACGCCCTTAATAATTTTTCCGTTATAGCCTAACGTAGTTTTATACACAAACTCCTTACCTAACAATTCCATTGCGGCAGCGCTTGTAATAACTTTTTGACTGCTTGCTGGCGCCAGCCCCACATCGCCATTCATATCGTACAAAACCAACCCGGTTTTGCTGTTTACTACGTATAAACTTACAATAGAGTGAATAGCCTGGCTATCTTGCTGCAAACGTTGCAAAGCTGCATCCAACTTTTGTTGCAAACCTTGCGCACTACCTAAAAAGGGAAGGATGATCAAACAAAGGAGGTAGAAAACTGTTTTCATAGATGTTGCTACATTGCGCTAAAATTAATCCTTCCTAATAATCTCACCAATTGTATGAATATATCACCCGTGTACGCTTCCATAATAACTATAGGAGATGAATTACTTATTGGCCAAACTGTTGACACCAACAGCGCCTGGATGGGACAACAATTGAATAAGATTGGTATCTGGGTTAAACGAAGAGTAGCCATTGGCGATGTTTGGGATGAAATATGGAGGGCGCTGGATGAAGAAAGCAAACAGGCAAACATTGTTTTCATAACCGGTGGGCTGGGGCCAACTGCCGATGATATTACCAAGCCCCTGCTTTGCGAATATTTTGGCGGCAAATTAGTGGTTGATGTAGACGCACTGGAAAATGTAAAAATGATCTTTACAAAATACATACAACGCCCGTTGATAGAACGTAATTTAAAACAAGCTGAAGTGCCGGATGTGTGTGAAGTAATCCCAAATAAAAAAGGCACCGCACCCGGTATGTGGTTTAAAAAAAATGCTACTCATTTTATAAGTATGCCCGGCGTACCCAACGAAATGAAGGGGATGATGGATAATTATGTTCTGCCCAAACTTCCTATTCTTTTTAAGCTACCAGTGGTAATACACCAAACATTGCTGGTGGCGGGCATCGGTGAATCGTTTCTTGCGGAAAGATTGCAGGACTTTGAGAACCGATTACCACCGCATGTCAAGCTTGCTTACCTGCCTAACTATGCCTTGCTGCGTTTGAGGCTGACTGCCACCGGCGAAAACCGGGAAAAGGTTTCAATGGAAGTGGAGGAGCAATTCAGCACGCTGCAAAAATTGGTGGAAGATGTAATGGTGGCTAAGGAAGATATTTCGCTGGAAGAAGCAATTGGCAGGGTGTTGCAACAGCGTGGCAAAACATTGTGTGTTGCAGAAAGTTGTACAGGCGGTTTTATGGCGCATTCCATAACAAGCGTTGCCGGTTCATCTGCATATTTTTTTGGCAGCGTTACCAGCTACGATAACAGCATTAAACAAAACATATTGAGTGTGCAGGCCGATACATTACTAAATTATGGAGCGGTAAGTGAGGCTACGGTTACAGAAATGGTGACCGGCGTAAGGAACCTGATGAATACTGATTATGCTGTTGCCGTTAGTGGTATTATGGGACCAGGCGGAGGAACAGATGAAAAGCCGGTAGGCACGGTATGGATTGCAGTTTGCAACAAAAAGAAAGTTCTTACAAGGAAATTTAATTTCCGCTTTGACCGGAGGAGAAATATTGAGTTAACAACCATGAATGCGTTGAATATGCTGCGACTGTTTGTAATGGATGATTAATGCCCGCTTTTTTGTTGAACCAGTTGTGTTATTTGGCTATGCAGATCGTGCAGTTTTTGCTGAATAAAACGGGTTCTGTGTTGCGCCTTTGCCCACGTGTAAATAAAAAGATCACTTTATTACACCACTTTACCCTTTTTGTTATATGCTGCAAATCGAACATCTTTGCAGCCTGACGTGCCTTGCCTTTCGAATGCTTTCTACATTGGTGATCCCAGGTGAATGCTGTGCTGTAAGTACAAGAGTGCGACGCAAGGATGATGAATTTTTATTGAATGCCGGTAACCAAATTTTCCTACCAAAGTTTTTATCATGGCAATTGTTGATTTGATAATGCCCAAGCTGGGCGAAAGTATTATGGAAGCCACCGTGCTGAAATGGCATAAAAAACCCGGCGACCAGGTAAAGCTTGACGAGACCGTACTGGATATTGCAACCGATAAAGTTGATAGCGAAGTTCCCTCAACTGTAGAAGGTACGGT
Organism: Segetibacter sp.; assembly: GCA_031424735.1. Lineage (GTDB taxonomy): Bacteria > Bacteroidota > Bacteroidia > Chitinophagales > Chitinophagaceae > Segetibacter. The sequence goes on along the minus strand of JANPIA010000326.1, from coordinate 7,716 downwards.
TATGGAAATTTTATTCAAAGAAAACGATGTTGTACCTATTGGAAAGGTGATTGCACGTATTGATAATAACGATGGTGTGCACACTGCACCAGTTAAAACAAACGATGTAGTTGCAAATACAAAACCAGAAGAGAAGTTTGATGAAGAGCACGATGAGCTTTTTCCTTACGTTCCGCCGGTTACAGGGTACACCCCGAACGGCGAAACCAACAACCGTTTTTATTCGCCGCTGGTTTTAAATATAGCCAACAGCGAGGGCATCCCGCTAAGCGAATTGGAAAGTTTGCCTGGTACCGGCACCGATGGCAGGGTTACTAAAAAAGATATCCTCCAATATGTAAGCGACCGGAAAGCTGGCAGACCATTTCAACCTAAACAACCTTTACCGGGCTTACAAACAACGGCAACGGCAATTACAGAAACAAAACCTGCACCAAAGCCGGATACAACAGTTGCACCACCGGTGCCACAGCCGGAAGTTTCTACCGCTGGTTCGTCGGGAACAATGTATGGTGGTAATGTAGAAATAATTGAGATGGACCGGATGCGCAAGCTGATTGCCAAACACATGGTGGACAGTAAACATACCAGTCCGCATGTTACCAGTTTTGCAGAAGCAGATGTAACCAATATGGTGATTTGGAGAGATAAAGTGAAGAAAGTATTTGAACAGAGAGAAGGAACCAAAATAACATTTACGCCCTTGTTTATTGAATGCGTAACAAAGGTGATCAAGCGTTTCCCGTATGTAAATTGCTCCGTTGATGGTGATAAGATCATTCTGAAAAAAGACATCAATATTGGCATGGCTACAGCTTTACCAAGCGGTAACCTGATTGTGCCTGTTATAAAGAATGCGGATTATTTAAACCTGGTTGGATTGAGTAAATCGGTGAACACCCTTGCGGCAAATGCACGCAGCAACAGTTTAAAATCCGATGATATTAGCGGCGGAACTTTTACGATAACCAATGTGGGCACTTTTGGAAGCCTGATGGGAACACCCATCATCAACCAGCCACAGGTGGCCATACTTGCCGTGGGTGCCATTAAAAAGCGGGCTGTTGTTTTAGAAACATCCGAGGGCGATGCAATTGGGATCAGGCATATGATGTACCTCTCCCTTAGTTACGATCATCGTGTGGTTGATGGCAGTATTGGTGCCAGCTTTTTAACCGCCGTTGCAAAGGAATTTGAAAATTGGGATTTGAATAGAGAGTGGTGAATAGTGGATAGTGAATGGTGAATTTGTTGGTGTCGGCTTAAATTTAAAAAAGTATGGGGATATGCTGATCAGTATAAAATTTGTAAGAGCCATCGTTATTATGATGGCTTTATTTTTTGCACGCAACGGGCTTGCGCAAACGCCGGGGGTTGGCACATGGAATGTGGTTAACACTAAAGTCACCTTTAATAACAAGTGGAGCGCATTTTTTGAAGCGCAGGTGCGTTCTCAAAAATTCTTCAATCATTTTAGTTACCACGAATACAAAGGTGGTGTTGGCTACAATTTCAAAAAACAATTGTCGGTAGTATTAGCCCTGGGGCAATATGTTACTTATACGCCAGACGGTAATTTTAAATCACCCGTACAAAGCAGCGAATTCAGGTTATGGCAGCAGTTCACCGTCAACAACAATATAGACAGGTTTAAATTAGAACACCGGTACCGGACAGAGCAACGCTTTACCAGTGCAGGCTACAGAAACCGCTTCAGGTACAGGGCTAATTTGATTATTCCTTTTAATAAACCAAAGGTTGAAACGCATACACTGTACGCAAGTGTGTTCGATGAGATATTCTTAACAAACAAGGCACCCTATTTTGAACGAAACCGATTTTTTGCAGGACTCGGCTACCAGTTTTCAGAATTGTTTTCGTTACAAACAGGCATACTCCGCCAATTTGATTACCGTAGCAACAATACCTCTTTCGGCAAAACTTATTTTCAAACTTCGCTCCTGTTTAATATTAATGAAAAAAGAAGTGAGCGGGAAAGACATCCCAGCTCAATGGATTGATGTAGTTCCATACTTAAATTCGGTTGCCTGCGTTATATTTAAAGCCGGCTTGTTCCAACACGGTAATGCAATCAACAAAAAATGGAGTTAAACAAAAGTGGTAGTTAAACAAGATGGTAAATGTTCTGTCAATAACGTAAATTGAATCAGCATTAAACCGAATAGCTATGAAATCATTATCCGACACCTGGTTTGCTGAAGGTTATATTGATTTTGAACTGAAGAAGTACACACTGCTTGCCTACCTGCAGGAAGTTGGAAAATGTTTTAACCAAAACAAGCTTTACCCGCAACTGGCAGATGTAATTTTTCACTACAACAATATTGTTTCGTTCAGGGAAAACAAAAAGTTTTTACAGGAGCAATTTCCAAAGCAGTTGAGTGAATTGAACATTCAAAGGCTGCAATTGGTTTATGAAAGGATGATTGAAGACGATGAGATGATGAAAGAATTGGAGGAGATCATTCATTATTCGGCCGGTAAAATAAAAAGCACCATACAAAGCGGTGCAGAGATCTATGAGTTTGTTGAAGCTAAAATGATCATCCACCCGGTTGGCATTGTACCGCTTGATACCAACGAGGGCTACCTGTTGATACGCGATGGCAGGTTTAACATTACCGCCGCCTACCAGTATCGCCTCACTATTTTTGAAAAGCACGATGAAAAATTCCGTGGCATCCGTACAGACTATATCCATCAATGGCATCGCACCATCAGCAATTCGCCTGAAAATATAAAGGCCGAACTCATTCGCAATCGTAAGGAATTGCCCAACCCCGCAGTGTATAATATTGAAACGGAATTAGCCTACCCACTTGATGAAACTATACTGCCTATTGCCAAGCGGAGCTTTGTAAAGTTCCTCGCTAAGTAATGCATAAGACCTTCTCCCGTTCATCAGTGCCGATGCACTATTAGTGTACCAAAATTGAAACCTGCCGCGCAGGCTCGTCCCCTATCTTTGCGCAGCTAATTTTTTGTAAGTATGAAGGTTTTTAAGTTTGGAGGTGCCAGCGTAAACAGCGTGGAAAGAATTAAAAATGTTGCGGCTATAATGAAAGATTTTACCGCCGGGAACCTGGTGGTGATTGTTTCGGCCATGGGTAAAACAACCAACGCACTTGAAAAGGTAGCGGAAGCTTTTTATGATGGGAGAAATGAGGAAGCGCTCCAGTTGTTCAATGTAGTAAAACAGGGTCATTTAAATACGGCTAAATACCTGCTGGTTTTAAACTACAATAAAACTTTAGAGCAACTGATGAGCTTTTTTACCGAAGTAGAATGGTTGCTGCACGATAAGCCGGTAAAGGATTTTGATTATTACTATGACCAGGTTGTTTGTGTAGGTGAACTGCTCTCAAGCTGCATTGTTAGTGCCTACTTAAACGAAGCAGGTATTAGCAATAAATGGCTTGATGTAAGAGATATGCTACGCACTGATGACAACTTCCGGGATGCTAAAGTAGATTTTGCCGAAAGCAGTAAAAACATTCAAGCCGCATTAGAATTTAAGCAGTACAAAATATATTTCACCCAGGGCTTCATTGGAAGCACCGACGAAAATGAAAGAACTAGCCACGGCAGGGAAGGCAGCGATTATTCGGCGGCTATTTTTGCCAACATCCTGAACGCAGAAAGCCTCACTATTTGGAAAGATGTGGAAGGTGTTATGAGTGCCGATCCCAAACAATTTAACGATGCATCACTTATAAATGAACTCAGCTTTACCGAGGTGATAGAGATGGCTTACTATGGCGCGCAGGTCATCCATCCAAAAACTATAAAGCCGCTGCAAAACAAAAATATTCCGCTGCATGTAAAAAGCTTTATCAAACCAAACTTAAAGGGAACCATTATAAGTAGCAAAGGTGCCAGGGCATTACCACCGATTATAGTGGTAAAGGAAAACCAGGTGTTATTGCATTTACACAGTCCCGATTTTTCGTTTGTAGGGGAACAACTCATTAGCAGGTTATATGAAATTTTTGCGGTAGTAAGAATTCAACCGAACCTGATACAAACCGGCGCGATCAGCTTGCAGGTTTGCCTCGACAACCGCAAAGAAAAAGTAGAACACTTCGCCTCGCTTACCAGCAATATTTTTGATGTACAATTGGAAACAGGTTTAACACTCCTCACCATTCGCCATTATAACGAACAGCTTTTACAAAACATGACGGAAGGAAGGGATGTGGTACTGATACAAAAAACAAAAGAAACCGTACAGGTATTGTATAAATAGAGAAAGATAATTTGTCATTCACTTAACCATAAATGTTACCGGATGAAAAAACTATGGCTCCTGTTTGCATGTTGCGTAGCGCATATTACATTAACAAGCGCACAAACCGCTCCTCCACCTCCTTTTATTTTCGATAGCCTGGATAGCTATATCCGTAGGGGAATGAAGGACTGGAATATACCCGGGTTAGCCATTGCAATTGTAAAAGATGGAAACGTGGTTGCGATGAACGGCTACGGCGTAAGGGATATAAAAACGAATGAACCCGTGGATGAGAATACCCTTTTCATGATTGCCAGCAATAGCAAGTTGTTTACTGGTACAGCCCTTGCGCAACTGGAGTATCGTAATAAATTATCGCTGGATGATAAGGTGGGTAAACACTTAAAAGGTTTTTCGTTGTACGATAAAAACAGTTCAGACCTTGTGACTATTCGCGATATACTCAGCCACCGTATCGGTACCAAAACCTTCCAGGGCGATTTTACCTTTTGGAACGGGAATCTTAATCGCAGGCAGATCATTAATAAAATGCGGGTACTGAAACCTGTGGGAGAGTTCAGGCAGAACTATGGCTATTGCAATAGTTGCTTTCTCGCCGCAGGCGAAATCATACCGGTTGTAAGCGGTAAACCCTGGGAGGTGTATGTTTACGACAGCATATTGATGCCATTGCAAATGAACAATACGCATATGCTTGGCGCAGGCATGTCGCAACGCCCCAATGTTTCTAAACCTTATACAAATCAATACACTGGTCAGTTATATGAGTTGCCTTACGACAAGGTGGATAACCTTGGACCGGCAGGCAGTATCGTTAGTAATGTAAAAGACATGACCCATTGGTTAATGATGCAATTAGATAGCGGACGTTATAATGGTAAACAGGTACTGCCGTGGGAGGTAATTAAAAAGACACGCAACATGAACCTGGTGATCAGCAGTCAGAAATCAACTGTTTACCCTTCCGGGTTTTCAGGCTATGGGCTTGGAATTTTTATCCGCGATTACAACGGGCGCCAGGTGTATTATCATACAGGCGGGGCGTTCGGCTTCGTTACGAATACCTGCTTTGTACCGGAGGAAAAGCTTGGCATTGTTATTCTTACCAACAACGACAACCAAAACTTTTTTGAAGCATTGCGTTACCAGGTACTCGATGCTTACTTGGGTGTGCCCTACAGAAACCGGAGCCTTGACCAATTGCCAGGATTTGAAAAAGAATTATCTGCCACGGTAAGCGACGTAAATAAAATGAAAAGCAGGGTTAAAGGCGATAAACCGTCTTTAGCTTTTGAGGCTTATACGGGCACTTATCAAAATGAATTGTATGGAACAATTGTGATTGAAAAAAGCAGGAATGGTAAAAACCTGAACGTCGTTTTTAAAGGACATAACAACCTAAATGCATCGCTTGAATATATGGATAAGAATGAATGGTTGCTAACCTACAACCAACTTGCTTTTGGCATTTTCTCCACAAAGTTTAAAATAGAAAACAATAAGGTATTTTCGGTAGATATAAAGGCGAACGACTTTGTTGAATATGATTCTTATACCTTTCTAAAAAAATAATTATCCGCACATGAAAAGAACTTTGTTTCTAATGGTTGCAATGCTGCCATTCATGGCTATTTGCCAGGATGTTTTTTCCATCATCGATCAAAAAAGTAAAGCCGTAAACCAAAATGTAGTTGCATGGCGCCGGCATTTGCACGAAAACGCTGAACTCTCCAACAGGGAAACAAAAACGGCGGCATATATTGTTGAACACTTACAAGGGCTTGGGCTTGAAATAAAAACAGGCGTAGCCAAAACAGGCGTTGTTGCCATTTTAAAAGGCGGTAAACCAGGGCCGGTAGTGGCGTTGCGGGCAGATATGGATGGGTTACCCGTAACCGAAAGAGTAAACATCCCGTTTGCGTCAAAACAAACCGCCGATTATAACGGACAAAAGATAGGCGTGATGCATGCCTGCGGACATGATACCCATGTTGCCATTTTATTAGGCACAGCAAACGTGTTATCGCAAATGAAAAAAGACATTGCCGGCAGCGTAGTTTTTATTTTTCAACCGGCAGAGGAAGGCGCACCGGATGGTGAAGAAGGTGGCGCATCGCTGATGGTGAAAGAGGGTGTTTTAGATAACCCAAAAGTGGAAGCGATCTTCGGGCTGCACATTAACTCGGCTACCGAAATAGGCACCATTAAATATAAGAGCGGGGCTATGATGGCTTCTGCCGATGCTTTTAAAATAAAGGTGAAAGGCAAACAAACACACGGTGCTTACCCATGGCAGGGTATCGACCCGATTGTAGTGTCGGCACAAATTATACAGGGTTTGCAAACCATTGTAAGCCGCCAGAGCGAACTACCAAAAGCCCCCGTTATTATTACGGTTGGCGCAATACACAGTGGTGTTAGGTTTAACATTATACCGGAGGAAGCAGATATGTTAGGTACTATTAGAACACTGGACGCAAAGATGCGATTGGATGTACTTGCCCGAATTAAAAAAACGGCAAAATTAATAGCAGAAAGTGCAGGCGCCACTGCCGAAGTGACTACGGAAAACAAAACCCTGGTTACCTACAATACACCTTCGCTGATGAAGCAAATGTTACCATCACTTGAAACTGCTGCGGGCAAAAGCAATGTGGCGGAAATGGATTGGGTAACCGGAGCGGAAGATTTTTCTTTTTTTGGCGAAAAGGTACCATCCTTATTTTTTAACCTGGGTGGTATGCCCAAAGGGCAAGACCCCGCAACCGCACCTCCGCACCATACACCCGATTTTTTTATTGATGACAGTAAGCTGGATGTTGGTGTAAAAGCCTTTTGCCAATTAGTGTTTGATTATGCAAAACTAACAGCTAACGGCACCATAAAATAACAAACCCTTCTTAGCCCATCAATAATTCAACCATTCAACAAGTCAACCAGTCAATTACCCCCTCCTGCCAAACAACAAACTCCCAATCCTTACCATATTGCTACCTTCCTCAATGGCGAGTTGGTAATCGACGCTCATGCCCATTGAAAGAATTTGTAGCTGGCAGTTGTGGGTTGAAAATGTCTGGTATTTATCGAAGAGGTATTTTAAAAATTTAAACTCACCCCTCACCTGCTCGTTGTTATCAGTAAACGATGCCATGCCCATAATGCCATCGATCAAGATGTTCGCATATTCATTCTGCTTCTGAGTGGCCTCAGCTAATAAATTAAAAAGACCTTCTTCGGTGAGCCCGAATTTATTGGGTTCCTCTGCAACATGCACCTGCAACAGGCAATGAATGGTACGGTTGTTTTTGACTCCCTGTTTATTAATTTCTTTCAACAGCTTCAAGCTATCAACACCATGAATGAGATGGATAAATGGCGCTAATTCTTTTACTTTATTACTCTGCAGGTGACCAATAAAATGCCAGCGAATATCCGTTGGCAGGGTA
>JANPIA010000325.1:0-5244 GCA_031424735.1 Segetibacter sp. | reverse complement strand
CAAACCTGGTGGACCCGGCTTCCGTGGGGTTGGGGCTTAAGCAATATGGGTCCTAAAGAAGGCAGGGTAAATCCTCTTCAATCTGAGATGAACAACCTTGCGATAGAGCCCGTAGTAAAAAAATATGATGAGCTACACTATCAATTATTGCCTTACACCTATACCCTTACATGGGAAGCCCGCAATACAGGTATGCCATTGATGAGAGCAATGTGGCTTCATTATCCTGATGATGAAGTTGCACGGAAGACAGGCAACCAGTTTTTGTGGGGCCGGGATTTTTTAATTGCCCCTGTATATGAAAAAGGCGCCACCTCACGTCAGGTTTATCTTCCTAAAGGGGATTGGTATGACTGGTGGACAAAAACTAAACAAACAGGGGGGCGAACAATTACCCGCTCAGTGGATCTTGCCACAATGCCTATATATGTTCGCGCTGGTTCAATTATTCCTTTTGACCCTATCAGGCAACACACTGCTGAAGTAGTAAGCGAGCCTACAACCCTCAAAATATTCAGAGGTGCAAACGGGTCATACACGATGTACGAAGATGATGGAATAAGTCTCGATTACTTAAAAGGAAAAGCTACTTTAACCCGTATAACCTGGAACGATGCTTCAAAACAGTTAACAATAGAACCAGGCGCATCTAAAGGTGCGGCGAATATGGTTAATAACCGGATATTCAAGGTTGAACTGTTACCTGACGGAGTAACTAAAACTGTAAGCTACTCAGGAAAACCAATTAAAATATCTTTTTAAAGAAACAATTAACAAGAGTTCTGCTCACGAAAAGAGGCAAAGAAAAAAGCCTTCATATAAAACATAAAACACTTGGGACTTCTTTACGTGAAACTCTTTGCGTCTTTGCGTGAAAACTTCTAACTAGTGTTATGACAAATTAATTTTGTTACACTTTAACGTGAAATTTTTGGGATAAAGAAAATAGCTTTTGTTATTAAATCTAATTCGACTTTAATAAGCTTTAAAGAGTCCTGTAGGGACGAAATATAAGCCCGGGGTTGGACTTACTTTAAAGACAGAACATTTGGAGAATTTTAAGATCATAGAATAAAACTTATTCCTCAATAAGTTATTGGAATTCTAACCTGAACATGGGCAATAAGCGGGTATTAACCTTAGTAGAAAAAATAGTTTCTGTGATGCTTACTCTTACCTTATTACAAGGGTTGATTTACCTATTTCTACTAAGGTTAAACAACCAAAAAAAGCTTAATCAACTATTTTTACTGAAGACAAATAAACTAATAATGATGAGCACTGAAAAAAGTATCCTTAATTTATTTAAGCTGGATGGGCAGGTGGCTTTAATAGTAGGCGGCAACAGGGGACTTGGTTTAGCGATGTAAGCCATCGGCTAAGACAGGGGTATAAAAAAAAGCGGGAAGGATTTTACGCTTCCTGCTTTCTCCAGTTTTGGGGTAGAAGTTCTGCAATGTTACTGGTTGTATAAAGATGCAGTCGTTCTAATACATCTTTTAACCAGTTGTATGGATTTATGTTGTGGAACTTGCAGGTGGCAAAAAGGGAGTAGATCATTGCTGCACGTTGTGCTGCTTCATGACTTCCCGCGAATAAATAATTTTTTCTGCCAATTGCCACAGGTCGAATGGCATTTTCAACAGGATTGTTATCAATATTGAGGCTTCCATTGGTTGTGTAAATGCTAAGTTTTTCCCATCGGGGCAAGCAGTATCCTATCGCTTGTCCAATTGCGCTTTTGGGGACTACTTTGAGATACTCTGCAGTCATCCATTCTTTTAATGTTTTCAGTATTGGCACGGCTTGTTCCTGCCTCAGTTGCAATGAAGCATGCTGCGCCAATGCATCATCTTTTATCTTTCGCTCTATTGCATAAAGTTTCTGAAACATGCTTAACGCATATTCTGCCCTGGCGGGATCGTTTTGCAGCGCCTCACTAAACTTTCGTCGAGCATGAGCCATACAGTGCATATGGATGATTCCAGACCTTTTATCAAAGTCCTCATATGATACATAGCCATCTGTTTGCAAATATCCCTGGAAGTCTTTCAAAATGTCGTTTGGACCGGCCCGGTCACGCCCTGGCCGGTAATCAAACAGTACCAGCTTTTCTTTGCTGTTATGATATACCCAGTAATAACCCTGATGTGTAGAGCCTTTCTTGTTTTCATCAAGCACCTTTAGTGTTGTCTCGTCTGCGTGTAAATAACCACATGCTAATACCATTCGCTTATGCGCTTCATATAGTGCAGTTATATGGGTTAGAACCGCTTTTACCCAATCATTAATAGTTGATTGAGCAATGGTTACATCTGCTCTTTGAAACTTCTGGTTTTGGCGGTGAAGTGGGCTGTGATCAACATACTTATCTACAGTAATCTGTGCCAGTAATCCTTCACCTGCCATACATTTTTCCATGATACGCCCTGGCAATGAAGCAGTGATAACAGTACTGGTATTGTCAGCAGCAGGTTGTATATACTTAGGACGAATGAGTTGTTTTACATAAAGCTCACCAGGGATGTAGTCAAGCACTTCTGTTACTTCGTTACCTATTTTCTTCAAACCCGTTACATCAATATCCGGTTGTAGTATTGTTGTTTCGCGCCGCAGGTGCTCAGGCAACTTCATGCGACCAGGGTGTGCCTTAGGAGGATTGGGGGTAACTTCTGTTTTAGTGCGGATATACTCAACCTTAGTGGCATCAGTGATTTTACAAGCTGCAATGGTTTCTGCATCCAGATCAAGTTTCAACTGCAAAGTAGACTTGCTATCCTCAGTAGCTTCAAAGCGCTCGTTCTTTGACCCAAAGATCATTTTCTTAAACTTCTGCAGTTGAAGCGTAAGGGCCATGATTTGAAACTGCAACTCTTCGTTGGTGGCTTTCTGCTGCTCGTATAAACCCTTGTAATCGATATGTTCTGCTACTGGCTGCATTGAGACTCAAAAATAACAAAAGAGAAAATCTCCTCAACTATCGCAAAGCTGTTATCCACTGCTTTGAGTCATATGTTGATATCTTTTTCGACGCCTCACACTTTGTAGGGAGATGCCCTGAAGTATGAGTTGTAATTGCTGATTACTGATAGATAAACTGCCGCTTTTATCATCATGTGAGGGCAGCTCATAGGTTCCCCCTTCGAGCCGCTTGTGGTACAAAGCAAAACCATCACCTTCCCACAGCAGCAATTTAACCTGGTTGTGTTTTTTGTTGAGGAAGATAAAAACAGCACCGCTTAAAGCGTCCTGGTTCATCTTGGAAGATATAATCCCGCTGAGGCTGTCAAACCCCTTTCGCATGTCTGTATCCCCGCACCATAAATAAAATTTGCAGGAGGGCGAAAGATGCAGCATGATCAGTTTATAAGCGCTTTAAGATAATCAGGGCCGACAGGCTGATGAAATAAAATACGTTTGCCATCAGGCAACAAAATTTCAATGGCAGAATTGGAAAGAGGAAACGTACAGGGTTTTACATTAAGTGGAACAAATGTGCCACCCTCAACTGCACCTTGTTGATCACGGAAGCGTTTGTACCAGTAGTGAAAGACATGATAACGGATATTGTTCTGCTCGCAGTAGGCCTTTTGCGATAGTCCGCTCTGCTTCCACAAATCAATCACCTTGAACATATCCTCCTGTGCTTGCATATCGTATTGCATCGCTAAAAATTTAATGCAAGCTAAAAAGCCAGCAGAGCAGTAGCAAGATGGGTTGGTCGGTGGCTTACTTTGCGGCACCTTTCCGTTGGACAAATTACGAATGACGACTTTGAAGAAAGAATAATGGACGATGTTTCTAAGGGTTGGCTACCAGAACAATATTATAGAGCAAAGGAAATCACAAATGATGACCCAATAATAAGACCGATGCTTGAATTGTGTTGGTGTTTGTATAATGACACAGAACAACATAAACTTACGGGACGACACAAACTCACAAACGAACAACTCAAAGATATTGCTCGGTACATTTTATTTCTACATTCGGACTTTGAATACGAATGGCCTTACATTGACCCTACCAATCCATTGCTACGTTTTTCTTTTAAAGAATTGCTGTTAAGTGTTTTGACACTTGGTAAATATTATAGAGATAAAAGCAAAGAAAGAGAGCAATATTTAAAAGAAACACAAAAACTTGGCGACTTTGATCTTTGGCCATTTTTCAAGAAAGCAGATTATGAATTACAATTAACCAGGCAACCATTTTTAAACGGACAGAGTAACAACTTGACAAAGGCATAAATTAAATATTGCGTCGGATTTTTGTCGGCGGACGAAAAGCGAACGCACAACATGGGGTTTTCTGCTATGCTGGCTGACGAATATATACTGATCGTCCCGTTCGCTACTCAGCTGCAGTCCGGGCTGAAGAATAAATCTCAACAAAAGAATATAACTTCAACTTCAGTAATTCTATTGGGCTTCTGTCCCGGCTGAAGTAACACGGAATACCAGCACAGCAGAAAGCCCTAACGTTGTGCGTAATATTCACCTAAATATATCATTTTATGAAAAAAGTAAAAACGAAAAGACTGCTTATTTTTGTTACTATGGTTTCATTTGCTGTGAGCTGCAAAACCATAAAAACATCAACGGAGTATTCATCTGCGATTGTTAAACTACCACCCTTTAAATCTATTTTAGACAGTTTGAATGCACTTGATACCTCACGGGTTTCAGTGGACTCTTTGAATATTTTTCCTACTGAAAACCTTTGCGAAGGCATTCCGGTTCCTACCTTACTAAAACAGCTAAATCAGAACGATATATTCACAAGCAATGTTTCATTATCAAGAAACGCAAGTTTATCTTTGTATGGATTTTCTGGAACAATGGGGAAAAAAGACATTTTAGTATCTGCATATTTAATAAAATTTAAGGACTATAAATGTGGAAATGAAACCAAAAGAGCCATGGTGGGTATTAGGCTTTACGTACATGCTTCTGACTTGAAAATTAAATTAAGTTCTCCTTCAATTGCCAATGTAGCTGCAGCCGTCGAATTAGGTTTAGCGAAGTCCGAATATAGATTTAGAACTTTTGGTTTAAACCCAACCGATTTTTATCCTTCATTACCAAGTGCATTATTTAACGTTGATACTTATTCAAAAGTTATAGACAGTTATGACAAAATTATTCATTCTTTAAAAGATAGTACTTCGATAGATCCACTAATTGAAGACGTCATCCACTAATACTACGCACAACAAAAGTATTTGCAAAAGCAGGGCTGGAC
>JANPIA010000324.1:0-33204 GCA_031424735.1 Segetibacter sp. | reverse complement strand
ATTAATAATAACACCGGGATTTAGTAACTGCGCCGGATCGATCGCTCGCTTCACCTGCTTCATTATTTCGTAGGCTACGCCGCCCCACTCGGTTTCAACAAAAGGCGCCATGTTACGGCCCGTGCCATGCTCTGCCTTCAGCGTTCCATTGTACTTTGACGTCACCAGGGTTACCACTTCCCGCATAAACAAATCGTACCGGGTTATTTCTTCACCCGTATCGAACGATTGTGTGACAACAAAGTGAATGTTGCCATCTTTTGCATGACCGAAAATGATGGCTTTGGTATAATTATATTTTTTAAAAAGATCCTGCAGCTCCAGGATAGCATCGCCTAACTTTTCAACCGGGAACGCAACGTCTTCTAATATCACGGTAGTGCCGCTTGCCCGCACCGCACCAACGGCTGGAAAGAGACCTTTACGCACCTTCCATAAAAAAGCTTGCTCTGCCGCATCGTTGGTAAACACAGGTGCATTCAGCAAACTAAGTTCGCCCGCTGAGGTCAGAAACCTGTTTACGCGTCCCTCCAATTCTTCATAGCTGTTTTCCTGGAATTCTATGAGTAACGCTGCAGCCGTTTCGGGTAATGTTTTTACAATCGCAGGCATTCCATCCATGTTTTCAACCGCGTGTAACGATGCCCTGTCCATCAGCTCAACCATTAACGCCCCTGCATTTGTAAGCGGCACTATTGCCTGGCAGGCTGCATAAATATTTGGAAAGTAAAGGAGCGCTGTTGATTTAAATGCATAGTCCGGAACCGTATCCATTACCGCTTCGGCTATAAAGGCAAGTGTACCTTCCGCACCAATTAGCAGGTGTGCCAGTATATCCAACGGGTGCTCGTAATCGATGAAAGAATTTAGTGAATAACCTACCGTATTTTTTGTCTGGTATTTTTGGCGGATCAAATGATACAAAGTTTCATCCGCTGTTATTTGTGTACGCAGGTTTGTAAGGGTGATGAAAAGAGCGTTGCATTCGTTTTCAAACCGCAGATAATCCACTTTGTTTTCGGTGCTGAAGGTGTTGCCATCCGGTAATATAAACCGCAGGTATTTAGTAGTGTGGTAGGAATTTAAAATTACACCACAGCACATACCACTTGAGTTGTTCGATAAAATTCCGCCCATCATTGCCGCGCTAATGCTGCTCGGGTCGGGACCAATTTTTCGCCTGAACTTTTTTAGATAAGCATTGACCATCGCACCGGTTATACCCGGCTGTACCCTCACCATGTTCCCCGATTCTTCTACATGCAGTTTGTTCCAATACTGGCTTAGGTCTATCAAAACGCCATCGGTAATGGATTGTCCTGAAAGACTTGTTCCGCCGCCGCGAAATACTAATGGAACTTTATGCCGATGAGAAAAACGAAACAGGTCAACAATCTCAGCTTCGCTTACGGGCTGTACCACTGCTTTAGGAACAAGGTGATAAAAACCCGCATCCGAAGCAAAAGAAACCACATCTATATATCTTGCCCTGATGCGGTTTGCCGGCAATATTTTTCCTAACTCTTTTTCAATTTCCATAAAACCTTATTACCGTTTTGATAGTTTGTAAAACATAGGAACCTAAAAAACAAACATTTCAGATAGTAGATAATTAAATGCCAGCAGTACTTTGAGTAAGGCTAAAATCAGGATCGTAGCAATTCTAAACAGCTGCTCTGCACTATGTAAAACAGCTTTGCTATCGCATGTAAATAACACTTACTAAAAGGGAAAAAACTTAATTTGAAAACCTAATTGCCCGCCAATGCTTTAATGTCTTTCACTTCTAAAATTTGTTTTATGTATCCAAACTTCGCTGCGTTTATCATTGCATCACCCAACTGTTTAAGTGTGCTGATATAATTGGGAGCAACCCACTTTACAAGTTGTACCAACCAGCCCAGGTATTTGTAATAACTAAGCGTGTTCTTCAAACCTTTGGTTGGTTGCAATCCACCTGGCCTAAAATTGTAAACTTTCTTAAAAGGCAGTTTCATTAAATCGTTTTCCGTTTTACCCTTAACCCTCGCCCACATGCTTTTGCCCTTTTCGGTACTATCCGTACCAGCACCAGAGATGTAGCAAAATACCATGTTCGGGTTTAGCCTGGAAAGTGTTTGGGCTACGTGCATTGTAAGCGTATACGTCAACGGGTAATACTGCGCTTCGTTCATACCAACAGAAGATACACCCAGGCAAAAAAAACAAGTGTTGTAGTTTACAAGTCTTGCTTCAATAGCAGACAGATTAAAAAAGTCTGAATGAATGATCTCTTTAAGTTTTGCATGTACAATGCCGCATGGTTTGCGGTTTATTAGCAGCACCTCATCCACATCATTGCGCAGCAAACATTCATGCAAAACGCCTTCTCCAACCATACCGGTTGCGCCGGTAAGTATCACCCTTAAATTTTTATTTGAGCTATCCATTTTTACAATTTTATCTACCCGCATTATGTTAGTGCATACATCTTTCAGCACTGTAAAACAAAGCATTAAAGGTAACCTGCCAGTGTTATTAATCGTTATTTATCGTTCGGCATTTATTAGTGTTATAGCCATCGGGTTGTAGTTGTCATTATGGGTTAACCTTTATCTTTGGTTGAATTGATTTGCGGCGATCAATCTTTACCAATAATCACATCAACTATAAAATGCAACAGCGGAATTGATTTCGCTATATATTGCCACCATGGAAGTGAAGATTGAGCCCGGCTGGAAAGCCATTTTGAAAAGCGAATTCTCCAAGCCCTATTTTCAGCAGGCTGTAACATTTATAAAAATGGAAAAGGCGCAGGGCAAAACCATCTATCCCCCCGGTAGCTTAATTTTTAATGCTTTTGATAAAACGCCTTTCGAACAACTAAAAGTTGTCCTGATCGGCCAGGATCCTTATCATGGACCAGGGCAAGCACATGGCTTAAGTTTTTCAGTTATGGATGGTATCAATCCTCCCCCATCACTTATCAATATTTTTAAAGAATTACATGCAGACATTGGAATGCCCATACCAAAAACAGGAAACCTTACGCCGTGGGCACAGCAGGGTGTTCTATTATTGAATGCTGCACTTACCGTAAGGGCAAACGAACCTGCAAGCCATTCAAAAATTGGATGGATGGAGTTTACCGATGCAGTCATTAAAAAAATATCGGACCAAAAAACCGGCATTGTGTTTTTACTTTGGGGACGCTTTGCACAGGATAAACAAGTATTGATAGATGAAACGAAACACCATGTTTTAAAAGCAGCTCATCCATCGCCTTTTAGCGCCGATAAGGGCTTTTTTGGTTGCAAGCATTTTAGCAAAACAAATGAATTGCTGATGAAGGAGGGGAAGGATCCGGTTGATTGGAGTTTGGCGGTTGGGTAAATTGTTGGCGTGTTATATTGTTGAATGGTTGAATAGTAATGACAATTTTAATTGAACATGACCTTTTTAAAAAATATAATGGGGCGGGTTTTTGCCATTTGGGCGACGATCGTTTTTGTATCAACCCTGCTTGTGGTGGTGATACCTATTTGCCTGACTTTTTTGATTAAAGAACCTTTGGGCACAGAAATATTTCGACGGATATCTAAAGCTTGGATGCAGGTTTTTTTAAACTTAACGGGTTGTCATCTTACCATAAAAGGAAAAGAGCATTTTAAAAAAGGAGAAACTTATGTAGTGGTTTGCAATCACAATTCGCTGATGGATGTACCCGTAACCACACCATTTGTGCCGGGGGCAAATAAAACGATCGCAAAAAAATCGATGGCTAAAGTGCCCTTGTTTGGGTGGATTTATACACGCGGCGCTATACTGGTTGACCGGAACAGTGATGATAGTCGCCGAAAGAGTTTTGAAGAAATGAAAAAGACGTTAGCCCAGGGTTTGCACATGGTTGTGTACCCTGAAGGCACCAGGAATAAAACCAGCGATCCGTTAAAAGTTTTTTACGACGGGGCTTTTAAACTGGCGACCGACACCGGCAAACAAATTATCCCTGCATTGGTGTTTAATACAAGAACGGTTCTTCCTCCCAACAAAACATTTTTCTTTTGGCCACATCCACTTCAAATGCATTTCCTTCCACCTATAAATACCCAGGGAATGAATTCGAAGGAATTGAAAGAAAAAGTATTTAAAATAATGTGGGATTATTATAAAGCGAATTGTACGTTTTAAGCGGTACGCTTTAAGTTGTACGTTTTGCGTTCCGTGTTGCTCTTTGGAGGTTGTGCGTTTAGCGTTTTGCGTGTAACTTTTACAGCGATGAAAAATTTCTTGACCTGTTCACTTTCAAATCACGCAGTATGCCCGACTTTGGGTTGATGGTAATGTTGAATGAACGGAATAAACCAACGGGGGTAAGGTTGATAGACATTTGCCAGCAATGCATTTCCCTTGAAATGAACATGGTGAGTGTTTGAATTTTGGCCGTCTTAAAATCGAAGTAAGTAGTGCCGCCCATTTTCCACCGCGGCGTTAAACTAAAATCGCCATTTATGCTTACGTTGCTAAAAATATCGGTGGTAAACTTGCTGAAATCAGCAGCCAGCGTTTTTGTAAAGTTGAGGGAATAGGATAATTGCAAAGACCATGGAATATTGAAATCCGTGTACTCCGCCGGGTTGCTACGTACATAATCCAACTGGCGCTGCTGTTCGTCAGGGGTCATAAATTCATCCTTTGGTAATCTCTCCTCATCCGATTTTCCATCTTTACTTTTACTTTTAAACGAAGTAGAAATGGCTATGTTTCCATTGGTAATACTGCCGGGTTTAAACTTATTGCCAGTCCATAAAAGCTTGTTTCTTCTAAAGCCGCTCAAGTCAGTTTCATAAGGGTCAAGCACCGCGCTGGCAGTAATATTCACCTTCTCAAATAAATTGCTGCGCAGGTAAATACTAAACGGGGCAAGCTTAAAACTGTCAGCAAAAAAGTTATAGGAGCTACCGAAACCAAAGCCATCTATCAGCCTTACTTTTCTATCGGATTCCTTAGCCGTATCTTTTTTATTACGCACCTTCATCTCCAGCATATTATCTATACCAAAACTTACGCCGCCAAACCTGCCTTCGCCATACGAGCCACCTATTACGCCATCGAACT
This sequence comes from Segetibacter sp., assembly GCA_031424735.1. GTDB lineage: Bacteria > Bacteroidota > Bacteroidia > Chitinophagales > Chitinophagaceae > Segetibacter. Next base: position 28,107 of record JANPIA010000324.1, on the reverse strand, counting down.
GCGAGAGTCGCATAGTACGTCCACCCGAATCTACCTGAACAGTTTTATAATAATTTTTTGCGAGATCGGGTTTGTAATTGAGGTTAAGATAGGGTCGTACTTCGTGGCGGATAGCTTTTATATTACTCGATTTACCAAACTGGTAAGTACCAAAAACCCTGGTGTTGCCCGATATACCAAACGATGTTTCTCTTGCTGTATAGAATCCACGAACCCTCTGTTGAATAACGGTCTTTGTTGCAGGGTCCCATGTTCTTACAATCTTTTGGCTATACCATTTTTCGGAGTACGCTATGCTTGGTGAAATTTGCACCGGTCCTAACTGTGGCAACGATAAACTGATGGGAACGTTATGGTTTGCACCCCATTGTAAGGTGTCGAAAATGCGGTCGGAAAGAGATCGGTTTCTTGGTGTATCGGAGCCATAAAACGAAACCTGGTTTTCTAAATTACCCGTATAACCTATCCCTAACTTTTCGTACCATTTTGGCGTACCCACCGCTTCCTTTTTTTGAAACGGATAAAATGTAACCACGTTAAAACTGGCTGATGGCAGGCGAAGGTTAACCAATCCTGAATTGCTGTTCTGGTCGTGGTTAGCGCTCACCGTCATGTTATATTTACCGCGCCAGTCTTTGCTATAAGTAATGGATGACTGTAATTGATTTTGAAAATTTTGAAGTGTATTGTTAGGTACAAACTGGTTAAACTTGGTACTACCCGCATTTACATTTGCCGAAAAATTAGTACCGGGTCGTGCCTTATTATCGCGGGTATGGTTCCAGCTAACTTGGAAGCTGCTGAACTTACTGAACTCTTCGCTGGTTTTGCCCGCAGTGTTCAGGGCTTTTGTTTTTTGAATGGCAATGTTGAAACCACCCGTGTACCGGTACCGCTTCATATACCGGGGTGTTAAATTCATCGTCCACCCACCATAGCTGTATATATTGGTGCGAACTGTTGCATCCAAGTATTCACTGAACACTTTATAATAACCCAATCCTTCCAAACCCAAACCGAACGATTCGTTGGCTGCCAGTTGCGGTGGTAAAATTCCTGAATGCCTTCCACGGTTAAGCGGGTAAATGCCAAACGGAATACCTACCGGCACGGGCACTCCTTCAAACTCCGGAAATGCCGGACCCGACATGCCAAGCTTCTTATTTATGATCTTCATTTTGCGCGTTCGAAAAGCAAAATGGGGAGTGTCTAAATTACAGGTCGTAAATCTTCCCCGCCAAGCAAACAGTTCTTCGCTGTTTATCTTCTTTACTTTTTCGGCGTAAACAAACATTTCTCCTTCCTGCAGGTAAGTGCTTTTGGTAAGTCCTTTTTGTGTTTTCAGGTTATAAAATATGGTATCGCTGTTGCTCGTCATACCACCTTGTACCAGTTTTGGTTTATCAAGCGGGTTACCAAGCGTATCCTTATCGCCAAAGGCGGTTACCAAATGTTTTGACTGTTCAACCAGAATAGTTGCAGCACTTAATTCAAGGTCGGTGTACCTGGTGCTTGCCTTACCGTAAAGTATAAATTGCCTGGTTGGTATAATTAGCACACCACTGTCTTCCGCGGTATAATTTATAGGGGCATCGAGGCTGTCTTTCGATAATTTAAAATTCAGTGTATCTATCGTTCGCACTTTACCTGTATCGTTTTTTTTAGTGCTGTCTGGGAAAGCAATTTTTACCTGAGAAGCAGTATCAGCAAGCAATCGAGGATTTTTTTTGGGAGGAATAGTATCCGCTGATTCTGTAGGTTCGTTGTTAAAATTTGCGTGTTCATACTTTGCGCCGGTTGAGATCGTTATTATGAAAACATTGAGAATTACCAATCCGGCAGAAAACCAATTTGACCTAACTTTACAACGATTACTCATAAGTAGTGAAACAAAAGTATGGCTTTAATGCTTTATGTTTTGTGAAGATTAACCCTATTAGAAAATTGAATATGCTCAAAAAAATTGTTGTTGTAATCCTATTTTCTTTCACACTGGTTTGCGTGATTTCTTTCAAAACAGGAAATGAAAAAAAAGCTCAGAAAGACCCCTTAAAAACAATTGTGATTGATGCAGGACATGGTTTACCAAACAGCAATGCACACGGTAAGTACAGCTACGAATCAGCCATCACGCTCGCAGTTGCTTTAAAGCTCGCCGACCGCCTAAAGCAAGTTCTACCCGACTGTAATATTCTACTTACCCGTAATGATGAAAACCTTCCCGCAGGTTTAAAAGACAAGGATAAAGCCAACCGCTACAGGGCACAGTTTGCAAACGAAAATCATGGCGACCTTTTCATATCAATACATGTAAACGACCTGGAGCAACGTTACGAACGGCGGTTGGAAGGATATCGTGACCAATCCTATACAGTAACCGTAGGCAAAGGAAAAAAGAAAAAGAAGGTTACCAAAACGAGGTCAGTACCTATTTACAAATCGTACAAAGTTGATTGCACAAGGGCAGGTACGGAAACCTACATTTGGGCGGTTGATAAATACGATCAAAAACAAAAGTCGGTGGGTACAAGAGACGATGAAAACTCATTTGTTGAACACGATTCCACCGATGCAGACAGTTATGCTGATTCGCCTGACGCGAAAATTTTAGCGTCCCTCCGAACAAAAAAATATTTTAACCAAAGCCTTACCATTGCCAGTTTTGTTGAAGAAGAATTTAAAAAAGTTGGCAGACCCAGCTTTGGCGTAAAGCAGCGAAACAACAATGGTATATGGGTTTTGCAGGCAACCAATATGCCCAGCATTTTAGTGGAAACTGGTTTTATTTGCAACTCTGATGAAGAAGATTATTTAAACAGCGATAAAGGTCAGAACGAGTTGACCTATGCAATGATGCGTGCTGTACTTCGGTATAAGGAAGTGCTTGATAATGCCCTTTTGCAACCTACCGACACCTCCCGTCCAAAATAGTTAGGCTTACAGGTTAACGAATAAACGAAGAGCGGATGAACACTCATACAACGGTCGCCTACCCATCTATTTTGAAAAAAATTGCTTTTGCCACAGCACTCGTGTTTGGGTTTATTTGTAATAACCTGTACGGCTTTAAGCCACCTTACCAAAAAGCAAAACTTAAAAAAATAATTGTTGATGCCGGCCATGGAGGACACGACGGCGGCGCATCGGGTAAATATTCAAAGGAAAAAAACGTGGCCTTAGCAGTGGCGCTGAAACTGGCAAAAATTCTACACGAAGAATTACCCGATGTGGAAGTTTTATTAACCCGCACCAACGATATTTTTCACAGCCCGGTTACCAAAGCCAATATTGCTAACCAAAATAAAGGCGACCTGTTTATATCCATACATTGCAATGCTGCACGCGCCATATCGCACTCCGAAATTACCGGTTTTAAAACCGAAGTTTATTATACAGGCAAAGGCAAACGTAAAAAGAAACATACCCGCAAGGTTCCGGTATATCGCCGGTGGACTACTCCCAATCCTTCCAGGGGAACCGAAACTTATATTTGGGGTGCCCACAAAACCGATTTAAAAGAAAAGGCAATGCAGGAAAATGAAGCGCTTTATTTAGACAGCGCTTCTGCAAATTTTGTGCGGGACTTTGACCCGAACAGCCCCGAAAAAATGATCTTGTATTCACTTAAGACACAGCAATATTTTAACCGCAGCGCAAACCTTGCATTGAGTGTTGAAGAAGAATTTAAAAAAGTTGGGCGTGTTAGTCGCGATGCACAACAAAGGCAGGTGGGCATTTGGGTGTTGCAGGCTGTTGCTATGCCTAGCATTTTAGTTGAAACTGGTTTTATAACCAACCCCGACGAAGAAGATTACCTGAACAGCACCGACGGCCAATTTGAAATTGTACGGTGCATTATGCTGGCAGTAAAGCGATATAAAGCTTCGCTGGAAAATCAATAGGTGAAATTCGCAGCCGGAAATACCGGGCAGTTAAACCCTTGCAAAACATACGGTTGTTTCAACCTGCAAAAAATTAATCTCTTACTTTTGGCAAAATAACATTTTACGCTGGCGTAGTTTTTTTATTGACAGCGGTAAATAAAGCACAGAACGCATGAAGATTTCTAATGAAACCAAAGTTGGCGCATTAACTGCTATCGCTATTACCCTTCTCATTCTCGGTTTTAATTTTTTAAAAGGAAAAAGTTTATTTAAAACCGGCAATTTTATTTACGCAAAATTTAAAGATACCAAGCACATCATGGTATCGAACCCGGTTTATATTAAAGGTTTGCAGGTAGGCGCAGTGTATGAATTAGAGGAAGCAAATAAAAATCTTGACAGCATTATTGTCTCTATTAAACTATCCAAAGACATTAACATACCAGACCAATCGGTTGCAAGTATTAGCGAAAGCCCACTCGGTGGAAGTTCGGTGGTGATCACCCTTGTGCCCGGAAAAACTTATTTAAAGTCGGGCGATTATATTGCAACCGCGGATTACCCCGGCATTTTAGAAAACATCACCCAGGCAGCGGCACCTGTTTTCGACCAGGTAAAAGTTACCGTGCATACAATGGACTCCGTTCTCAAAAACATCAACAGCATTTTTGATCCTTACACCAAAAATAATATGCAGGATGTTGTTGCAAACTTTAATAAGCTTTCAGCCAGCCTCGTAGTTTCTTCCGCAGAATTATCTAAATTAATTGATGCCGAAAGGGGTCTGCTTGCCAAATCACTCATTAATGTAAATTCAATAACAAGTAATCTTGCCGGCAATAACGAAAAAATTAATTCTACCCTAACCAATCTTGAAACGGCTTCTAAAAACTTTTCAGCGGTTGATTTAAAAGGAACAGTCGGTCAATTGCAAACTACCATTGCTACTTTGCAGGCAAGTATGGCAAAGCTCGATAGTAAAGATGGTTCGTTGGGTTTATTGCTAAATGATAAGCAGATCTATAACAATCTTGCTAATACCACTAAAAGCCTCAATATCTTAATGGATGATATCAGGGTAAATCCCAAACGATATACCAGCATCAGCGTTTCGCTATTCAGCAAAAAAAGCAAAGCGCCTCCCCTAACCCAGCCTACAACAGTTAGCGATTCCACCGGCGTGCATTAATATGAGAAAAAACAGTTTGCTATATTTTGGGCTAACCTTTTTGGGCGTGGCATTCAACGTTACATCTGTTGCCCAGATAGCATTTACTGACAGCACAAAAAAAAGAATTGATGTATTAAAAGCCGACCGCGAAAACTTTGAGGACAGGGATTCGCTGGGAAAGTTTATTTCGTTTGCCGGTCATGTACAATTAAGGCAGGATGCTACGTTGTTTTATTGCGATAGCGCTGTCCTCAACCAAAAAGAAAATGTTTTTGAAGCCTATGGTAATGTGCATATAAACGACGCCGACAGCATTCATACTTACGCCCAATACCTTAAATATTTTGGCAGGGACAAAAGGGCGCTGCTGAAACGAAATGTAAAGCTTACTGATGGTAAAGGAGTTTTAACCACTAACGAACTTGAATACAACACCGAAACCAAGATAGGCATTTACAAAAATGGCGGCAAAGTGGTAAATGGCAAAACTACCCTAACCAGTACCGAAGGATACTACTATGGTGAAACCCGGGATGTAATCTTTAAGAAAAAAGTTTTGCTGGTTGACCCTGATTACCGGGTGACTACTGACACTTTACTTTATAATACATACACCGAAATTGCCCGATTTGTAGTGCCTACCAAAATTGTGAGCGATGGCAGAACCGTGCGCACCTCCGAAGGCTTTTACGATCTTAAAAACAAGAAAGCCGTTTTTGGCAAACGCCCCACTATTGATGATAAGGATTATACATTGACCGCCAACGATATTGCGTTTGACGATGCATCGGGTTTTGGAGAGGCGCAGGGCAATGCCGTTTATAAAAGCAAGGACACGGCAAATGCCTATACCATTATTGCCAACAATATGAAATCCAACAGTAATAGCGGCGCGATACTGGCAACCCAAAAACCGCTAATGATCTTAAAACAGGGAAGCGACAGTTTATATGTAACCGCTGATACGCTTTATTCAGGTAAATTAACGCAATTGCAAAAATCGAGAGAGGTTCCCAACATTTTAGATTCGGCCGCCCAGCAACACCTTTCTAAAAAACCAGACTCAAGCAGCAATCGTTTTTTTGAGGGCTATTATAATGTGAAGATATTCTCAGACAGTATGCAGGCTATCGGCGACAGCTTGTTTTATTCGTTTAAAGATTCTGCTTTCCGGCTTTTTAAAAACCCTGTGGTGTGGGCACAGGGTAACCAGGTAACAGGCGATACGATCTTTATGTTCACTAAAAACAAAAAGCCTGAACATTTCCAGGTGTTTGAAAACGGTATGGCTATTAGTAAAGTTGATAAAGCGTTTTACAACCAGGTAAAGGGAAGCACTATCCATGGGTATTTTGTAAATGGCAACATCGATTTTTTAAAAGCCCGCGGCAGCGCGGAGAATATTTATTATGGCGTTGATGAGGATGGAGGCTATTATGGCGTTAACCGATCAACCTCAGATGTTATTGATATTTATTTCGCCGACAGAAAACCCAGCCGCGTAGTATTTCGCAACAACCTGCAGGGAGTTGTTACTCCCATTAAACAATCCAACCCCGACGATATGCGACTTCGCGGTTTTAAATGGCTGGAGGATAAACGCCCAAAAACCAAGTTCGCTTTATTTGGTAATTGATTCCACCATTCTCATCTCTTAGCTTGTTCCATTCATAATAGTCGATAAAAGAATTGGTTAGCTAATAACCTTTACTACAAAGGCGTGCAGCAAATGAGCAATTTTTTCTGTCTCCCTGTTAACATTTTTTTATACTTTCCGCAATCAAAATTACACTTATGAGGAAATTTTTATGCTTGCTATTAATAGCGTTTATGCTGTTGGTCTCCCATTCATTATTTGCACAGGTAAAGTCGGTTTCAGGAACTGTAGTATCAACTGATGGTGATGAAACTCCATTAGAAGGAGTTACCATTTTAAACGAGAAAACAAGGAAAAGTGCCATTACCAATTCAGCCGGTTATTTCACCATTCAAGCTACCAAAGGCGATGTGTTAGCGTTTACCTATGTAGGCTTTGGAAAAAAAACCGCCACCGTAGGTGATGGTGTAATTTTAAACATGGGGATGTCGTCGGGTGGTTCCAGTTTAAGCGATGTGGTTGTAACGGCATATGGAATGAAGCAAAATAAAAACACACTTACTTACCAGGCTATTACGGTAGATGGTGATGAAATTGCATCGACGAAGAGAGATAACTTTATTAATTCGCTGGCTGGGCGTATACCCGGAGCAATGATAACTTCCACATCAGGTGCACCAGGGGCATCGTCAAGTATTATTTTAAGAGGTCCAACTTCCATTGACGGTACTAACCAACCGATTTTTGTTGTTGATGGTTTAATCATTGATAACAGTTCGTTAGAAGCAGAGAACAGGTTGCCAGGTGTAGGGGCTACCGGTTTTCGTAATAGCGATTTTGGTAACAGGGCAATGGACATTAATCCGGAAGATATTGAGAGCGTCACGGTGTTGAAAGGTCCGGAGGCTACGGCTTTATATGGTTCTGATGGAGCAAATGGTGCAATTATTATAACAACTAAGAAGGGGAAAAAAGGTAAGGCAACCGTAACCTACAGCAATTCATTCCGCTTTGAAACTATATACAGGCTACCTGAAATTCAAACCGTTTTTGACCAGGGCTCTACCGGTGTTACCAATCCAAGTGTTCGAACATTTTTCGGACAGCGAATTCCAGCAGGCGCCCCTATTTACGATAATATTGGAAGTTTCTTCCGTACAGGCAAAACTCAAATTCACAACTTTTCAGTTGACGGAGGTTCAGATATCGGGACGTACCGTTTTACCGCCGGAGCATACAAAAACGATGGTGTTGTTCCCACTACTGGTTATAAAAGATACAACCTCCGTTTAAATACTACTTTCAAATTAAGTCCGAAATTTAATGTTACCAATAGTTTTGCTTACACTAATGCCACAACTAACAAAGCTTTAAAAGGATCGAACGGCTTTTTAATAAGCCTACTAACTTGGCCTGTTGATGACGATATGAAGGTGTATCTAAACCCTGATGGATCAAGAAAAACAATCAGAACTGATGGATCGCTAATTGAGGACGATAACCCCTTTTTTGATGTAAACTCTAATAAGAATTTTGACGAAAACGATCGGCTTAATGCAAACATTCAACTAAGTTTTGATCCGGCAAAATGGTTAAACTTAACGGGTATTATGGGGGTTGACTACTTTACCAATACAGGAACAATGTTCTTTCACCCACAAAGTAACAGTCCGGTGGGAGCACCAGCCAGAGGAACGGGAGGTGCTATGACACAGTATAATCAAACGCAACGTTTAATTAACGGTGTTTACAGGGCTACGTTCAAGAAAAAAACAGGTAACGTTAGTAATACTTTAATAACCGCATTCACTTTTGATAGTCGTAAGGAGCAGGTTAACGCACAAAAAGGAGAGCGATTTTATGATCCTACTTTTATGAGCTTGAATAATACCGATCCTCTTACGGTATCGCAGATCACATCAAACACTAACTTCAATCGCCTTGGTGCTTTTGCAAATTATAACGCCAATTACAATAATTGGCTTATCCTTTCTTTATCCGGTAGGATGGATGGCTCAAGCAGATTAATTGATCCTGTAGAATATAACGCCTCTGATGCATTTTACTTTTATTGGTCTGCAGGTACCAGGCTAAACTTTTTTGATGCATTTAAATTGCCTTCAGCTATCACTGCGGGAAGTTTTCGCTTGAGTTATGCTACTACAGGTAGGGATCCAAGCGTGCCCTATGTAAAGGGAAGAAGATTTATTCCTACGCTTACCCCTGGTGGTGGTTTCGTTCCAAATGTTACGCAGGGAAATCCAGGATTAAAACCCGAATTCTCAAAACAATTTGAAATAGGGGCTGAAATGAAATTCTTTAAAAACAGGATAGGTTTTGATATCGCCTATTATGACAACAGAACCAAAGACCAACTTTTTAATTCAAGGCTATCCTATGCATCTGGTGGAATATTACAATGGTTAAATGGCGGTAGCGCCGGAAACAAAGGAATAGAGGTACAAGTAAAAGGAACCCCCTTAAAAAGCTCCAAAGTAAATTGGGATGCAACCATAAATTTTTCGCGCAATCGCAATCATATTTATGAGATGCCGGGTAACCTGCCACAGTTTTATAATTCCGATACATGGATAGGTAATATTAGGAACGTTGCGCAGGTGGGAGGTTCTATTTACAAAATGGCTGGAAACTATCTTTCAAGAAATACGAATGGGGATGTATTAATATCTCCTACCTCAGGCCTCCCTGTTAGAATTACCGGTACCGCTAGAAGCGCATTTGAAGAAGTTGGTGACAGGGAACCGGACTTTAATATAGGTTTTGTAAACTCTTTCACTTTTTTTACCAATTGGAATTTGTCTTTCAATCTTGATTTAAGAAGAGGTGGTGACATATGGAATGGGACTGAATACTATTTATACACCCGCGGAATGAGTTTAAGAACATTGGATAGGGAAACTCCCCGTATTATTAAGGGTGTTTTGCAGGATGGATTGGAAAATACAGCAAACCCCACACCTAACACTATAGTAATTACTCCTTTGTTTCGTTCGGATTATTATACCGCTGGTAGCATTGATGCTGATTTTATAGAAAAAGATATTAACTGGATAAGAATGCGGGATATTACTTTAAGTTACAAGCTTGGAAAAACCTTGCTAAGCAGACAAAAAATTTTAAAAAGCGCCTCCGTTTTCTGTACAGCTACCGATCTGTTTATGATAACGAATTACAATGGTGGAGATCCGTCAGTTAATGGAAACAATGCTTCCACCCGTGGCGGAATAGGCGGAATTGGAATGGATTTGGGTAATGTTTCCACACCAAGAGGTGTAAACTTTGGTTTAAACGTTCAGTTCTAATTATAATTCCCTTAAAAAAAAGAATATGAGACACTGGAAAAAAATATTGGTCTTCATTGCTGTTACCTCTTTGGTCAGTTGTAAAAAATATTTCGACATAAATGCAGATCCTGCAAGTCCTCAAAATGCTGACCTCGCCTCTATACTTCCGCCTGTATTGGCCAACAGCGTATTTCACCTTGCGGTTGAAGGATTAAATGCATCGAATTTAACCCAAAACTTTACGGGAGCCACCGGCAATGCCGGACAGGATATACACTCCGGAAATCCCGGTGGTGCAAGTGCGACATCGTTTTGGAGAACATTTTATACAACCCAAGGCGTAAATATAAATCTAATTCTTGACAAGGGTTTAAAAGAAGAAAACTGGGATTATGTTGGTATTGCATATGCAATGCGGGCATGGGGATTTCAGCAATTAACTGATTATTTTGGCGACGTACCTTTTTACGATGCATGGCAGCCAAACAAAGCATCCTTTCGTTATGATCCGCAGGAATTGGTTTATAATGGAATTGATTCTCTATGCCGGTCTGCTTTATTTTATTTAAGCAGAACAGATGGAAAAGTGTCTACATCTACCTTAAGCCGAGCAGATTTTGTTTACAAAGGAGATCGTGCTAAATGGATAAAATTCGTTTATGGTTTACTTGCAAGGCGTTATAACAGGCTTACAAATAAAAGCAACTATGTTTCGGATGGATATGCAGACTCCGTCATAAAATTTGTTGGTCTCTCGTTTGAAACCATGGCAGACAATTTCCAGGTGGCTTACCCTTCTACTAAAAATGACGATACAAATCCATTTGGACCTGCCAGAAGCAACTTTAATACGTTGAAACAATCCCGCTTCATTACGCAATTATTAGATGGGACGATTTTTGTTTCAACCCCCGCTAACCCCACTGCCCCCTCTATACCGTCCAATCGCGACCCCCGGTTAAGAGGGTTATTGGCTTTAAGTGCAGATACAGTTTCTACAACTGCCTCTATGCCCGTGGCTAACGGGGGCTACCGTTTTAATGTTTTAACCCAAACAGGTGGTGGAGATTTCGAGAGCATTGCCGCTATTGCCCCAAACGCTACATTCCCTATAGGCAACCCTGCATATCGCCGAAGAGTAAGTACTGTTTATGCTGATAGTTTACCAGCTAATACTGGTTCGGCTTTATTCGTCAAATCCGGCAGATATGTTTTTCAAAATACGGCTCCGGGCACATTGATGGCCCATCATGAATTGCAATTTATTTTGGCAGAAGCCTGGCTTAGAAAGGGTAATAAGCAACTTGCCCAGGCAGCTTATGAGCGAGGGGTTGATGGGCATTTCGATTTTGTAAATTTCTATTCAAATCTTGCTGGTAATACTCTACCAATTACCATTGCTCAAAGAAATTTGTATAAGAGTACTCCAGCTTTTAAAACCAGCGCCAATTTCAATGCACTTACATTAACAGATATCATGCTGCAAAAATATATAGGCGATTGGGCATGGAATCCTTATGAGAGTTGGAGTGATGTTAGACGCTATCACTATTTTGACCTTGATGCAGAAACAGGAGACCAAATTTATAAAACGTTTATGGTACCTTTTTACAGTACCAATAACCTTGGGCCGAAGCCCGTTTATAGATTCTTACCCACGTTCAACTCAGAATTTGACTGGAATGAGCAGGAAATAAGAAGAATTGGAGGATTTAATACCGATTACCACACTTACGAAATGTGGTTTAGCCAACCTTAAAACTTAATGTATGAAAATGATTAATAAAATTATAATTGTTGTAGGTTTTGCAACCGCCACTATTGCTTGCGAAAAAGCGCCTTTAAGAACAACGGAAACCATTTTGCCAACAGATAAAGCATTCGTTCGTATTGCATTACTTTCGCCTAATACACCTAATGTAATGATTAAAGCAGATGATGTAAAGATAAACGGTAATACTACTCCGGGCTATGGTGGAATATTTCCTGCTACTTTTACTTTTCCTGACTATGCTGCTGTTCCCCCTAACAGTACATTGAAATTATCTTTAGCCAATGCAGGTACACAAAACGATTCCGTTGTTTTATTTAATACTAAACTAAACGTAGAGACAGGGAAATTTTATGCACTTACCCTGGCAGATACCGGAATAAACAGAACAGCATTTTTGACAGAAGACCAGTTTTTGCCACAACAAGATAGCTTTCTCTGTGTTCGGCTGATTAATGCTGTGGTGGGATCAACTTTAAATTTTTTAAGAATTGATTCAACAAATGCTACAGACGTAGTAAGAGATACCCTCGCAAAAAACATCCCTTACAAAGGAACTTCGGGGTTCATTTCCGTAAGAACTTTTACCACCAGGCCCTTTATACGTATTAGGGTTATATCTGCTACAGATGGTAAAATAATAGGAGCACCACAAATCCCCCCTCAAACATTAGCAGCAGGAAGCAGGCGAAGTATCACTTATTACGCTGCTGGTTTAATAAACGGTACTTCTACCTATATACCTACTGTGTTTTCTGCAGTTACTAATCAATAATTATTATATGAGATTATCAATTTTAAAATACGCAGTTATCCTGCTTGCTTCAGCCAACTTTATTGGCTGCAAAAAAAACAACGATTCTACTTCAAATGTACCCACAATGGACGCGTTCATTAAAGCCGAACCAACGTTGACGATGTTTTTAAAAGCCACAGATAAAGCTGGACTGGAATCTTTCAAAACAGGACCAGGACCTTTTACATGGTTCGCCCCAAATAATGATGCATTTATTGCGGCATCCATAACGGATGATTCACTTAACAGGATGACACCAGGGCAGATCAACTTTTTAATGCTTTACAACCTGGTAAATGCATCATTGAATGGAGGAAACATGATCGCAATAAATAGCGCACCAAGAAGTACACAGTTAGGAACTTCCTATTCAATTTACTTCGGCAGCGTTAACAGCGAAACCTATATCAATGGAAGTAAAATAGTAAGCAGGGATAATGCAGTTTTAAATGGATACGTTCATATCCTCAATCGCTTAAACATTCCTCCGGTATTGAAAGGAAATATTCAAACAATTTTGGCATCTACGGGACAGCACACTTTGTTTATACAAGCTTTAACCAAAGCAGGTGTTTGGACAAACCTGGGATCTGCTTCGGTATTTACCGTATTTGCACCAAACGATGCAGCAATGACAGCAGCAGGATATAATAGTGTTGCCATTGCCGCTGCAACAGGAGCTTCTCTTACTGCACTTACCACAGCAATGAGGTATCACTATATTTTAAATATCCGTTTGTTTACAAACGATCTTATAAGAACCAGTTTACCATCAACTGCTGCAGGTTCAAGTTTTTACATAACTCCTAGCGAGAACGGAACAAAAGTAAAGGGCAAAAACAATCCAGCTGCAGTTAGTATATTAAAGCCAGATAACTTAGGAACTAATGGTGTTGTGCACATACTGGAGGCTGTATTGAAACCATAAAAATATTTTTATATTATCTTCAATGCCGGTCATTTTTACCGGCATTTTTATTTTAAAAAGAACCTATGTTTTCTATTTTCCAAGTTCTGACAGGATTGTTCTTTGTTAACACACAGCTCAATTATTCCGATAGTCTGCCAAAAAAAATTGGCCAGGGTTTAGAAACCTGGAGCATTAACAACCCAAGCGAGAAAGTATTTTTACATACAGATAAGTCAAGCTATTTAGCTGGGGAAAACATATGGTACAAAGCTTATGTAACATTAGAAAGCAAACCAAGTATATTAAGTAAAATCGTTTACATTGATTTAGTTGATGAAAATGGTAAAGTGGTTGATAAACAAATGCGACCGGTTACCAGCGGAGCCTCTGCGGGTGATATCGTTATTCCCAAAGATCTGCCAACGGGCAACTATTCAATAAATGCGTACACTCTTTGGATGCTAAACTATCAACCTTTTATTTTTAAAAAGCTTTTAAAAATTTACAATTACGATTTTAAAATAACCGATGTAAAGAAAGCAACCTCAGATTTCGTGGTTGATTTCTTTCCCGAAGGAGGCGAAATGGTAGAAGGATTAAAAAGCAATGTAGCTTTTTATGCAGTGAATAAAAAAGGAATTCCATTGGACCTAAAAGGGACGATTACAGATCAATCGGGCAAAGCCATTACAGTCATTTCAACAACCAATTTAGGTTATGGGAAATTCGAAATTACCCCTGCACCAAATGAAATTCTCACAGCTACCATAACGGCTAATGGTGTTGAAAAAAAGTTTACACTGCCATCTGCTAACAAAGAAGGAATTACCTTAAAAGTTAATAATACCAATGCCAATATGGTATTTGTAAAAGTTGATAGAAATGTAGCTATTCAGTCGACCTACAATAATGTGCTGGTGGTTGCCCAATTGCATGGTACACTTGCCTTTATGGGTATGGTAAATTTTGCTGAAAATGCCACCGGAATGGCAATTCCTAAAAAGAACCTGCAGCCCGGTATTATGCAGATAACTGCCTTTGATACAAACGGAAATCCCCTGGCGGAAAGATTAGCCTTTATTAATACATTTCAATTGCCCGATGTTAGTTTGCATACCGATACCGTCTCTTTACAAACCAGGGGAAAGAATAAATTTACAGTAAACTTATCTAACTTTTCCAGTCCATCGGTATCAATCTCCATTACAGATGCCGAGTTATCGGGCAAAATTGGCACGGAAGATAACATCCTTTCCAACTTATTGCTAACCTCTGATCTCAAAGGATATATCCATCAACCCGGCTATTATTTAAAAAATAAAAATGCTGCTACAATGGAGCATTTGGATTTGCTTATGTTAACACATGGATGGCGAAGGTTTAACTGGGAGGAAATAATTAATAATAAACAGGGCACTTTAAAATACCCGGTAGAATCCGGCATTTCGATCAGTGGAAAGGCAACGGTACCAGTAAGTACCAAAACAATAGCTGGTGGATATGTAGACATTATAACCAAAGGGGAAGACTCAACAACCATTCTATCAAAAGCTTTAGTTAATGGTAAGGGTGAATTTTTTGTTGATGATTTAAATTTTAAACAAAAAGCAACCGTTTATTTACAAGGCACCAAAACATCGAACCAGAATGCAAACGTTGATATTATTCTAAATAAAAATTATATAGACACATTAAAACGCTCAGTCTATATTCCTACAGTTGACGCAGAAATTTTAAATGACCAAGGGAGTTCAAAAGTCAAACAACTTGCATTGTTTCAGGAGGAGGTTAGCAAAAACAAAATGTACACATTAGAAAATGTGAAAGTAACCACACGAAAAATTTCCAGAATAGATTCATTAAATGCGAATTACACCGGCAGTCTTTTTCAAACAGGACAGAGCCTGGAGATAACTTCTGGTCACTACTTAAGCATTTGGCAGTTTTTAAGAGAACAGGTGAGTGGTTTAGTGGTTGAAGGCGATTTGATAGACCCTAACGTTTATTTTTCACGGTTTTCAGGGCTAACGGCACCAACTGTAGCTGTAGAAGGCGAAGATGGAGTTAACCAGGCCGGCGGAATGGAATCAAATGGCATTACGTATTTTCTCAACGAAATCAATGTTTCCAAGGATGTAATCAATACAATTCATCCAACTGATATTGCCCTAATAAAAGTATTTAAAGGTCCAGAAGGAACAGCACTTGGTTTGAACGAAGGTGGAATAGCACTCTATACCAAAAAAGGAATACCGGATAAATCAAGAACTGGGGAAAAGGGTTTTTTTAAAGAAACTAAAATTGGTTATTCTGTTACCCGGGAGTTTTATAACCCAAACTATGCAGTTATTTCAAACGCCACTATAAAAGATAATAGACAAACTCTTTATTGGAACGGGAATGCTAAACTTGACAAGACAGGCATTACAACAATTCTTTTTTTCAACAATGATATTACCAAGAAGTATAAAATAATAATTCAGGGTATAGATAAAAAAGGTTCCATCATTTTCAAAGAACAAATTATTGAATAGCCTATCTGAACAGTCGATTTAAGAATTGTGTATTTAGGAGGCGTTAAATTTGTAGCAATTCTGTCATCCTGTCACCGGCAAACCAATTTTGCCTACTTTTGTCCACCTAAATTATCGGGTTGATGGAAATGCTGGTAGCTGATAAAATTCATGATGAGAAAAGGCAGGGTGAAGCTTTTGCACCCATTGCAGAAGTGGCTAATGATTTTAAAAGGAAATTCTTTATAGAAAGTTATGGCTGCGCCATGAACTTTGCCGATAGCGAAATTGTTGCCTCTATTTTGTTTAATGAAGGTTACAACGCTACAAAAATCCTGGAAGAGGCAGACCTCATACTGGTTAACACCTGCTCCATTAGAGAAAAGGCAGAACAAACCATCCGTAAAAGATTAACTGAATTTAAAAAATTGAAAGTTGCCCGCAGGGGCACATTAGTTGGCATTTTAGGTTGCATGGCCGAAAGGTTGAAAGGACAGCTTCTCGAAGAAGAAAAACTGGTAGACCTTGTAATTGGGCCCGATGCCTACAGAACACTACCCGCTTTAATTGAAGAAGCAGAAAGTGGTCAGAAGGGTGTGAACGTACTATTAAGCCGCGACGAAACGTATGCCGACATCTCCCCCATCCGGCTTAACAGCAATGGAGTTACCGCTTTTGTAAGCATCATGCGTGGTTGCAATAATATGTGCAGCTTTTGCGTGGTGCCCTTTACCCGAGGTCGCGAACGCAGCCGCGATGCAAATTCGATAGTACAGGAATGTGAAGACCTTTTCAACAACGGTTACAGGGAAGTGACTTTGTTAGGCCAGAATGTTGACAGCTATTATTGGATAGATGAGCGCGACCAATCGGTTGTAAACTTTGCCAACCTCCTGGAGAAAGTGGCATTGATAAATCCGTTGTTGAGAGTACGCTTCAGCACTTCCCATCCAAAAGATATTACGGATGAGGTTTTATTTACCATGGCACGCTACGAAAACATTTGCAAATACATTCATTTGCCGGTACAAAGTGGAAGTAACAGGGTACTGCAGTTAATGAACCGAACCTATACCCGCGAATGGTACCTCGCAAAAGTTGACAGGATAAGGGAACTACTCCCCGATTGTGGGATTACAAGCGATGTGATTGCCGGGTTTTGCACTGAAACTGAGGATGATCACCAGGATACTTTAAGTGTACTGGAATATAGCGGATACGATATGAGCTATATGTATTTTTATAGCGAACGCCCCGGAACACTGGCAGCACGGCGATATACTGATGATGTACCGCTTGATGTAAAGAAAAGGAGGCTCGATGAAGTTGTAAAGCTGCAAAATCGTTTATCGCAAAAAAGCTACCGGCAAGATGTTGGGAAGGTGTTTAAGGTTTTGATTGAAGGCAACTCAAAGAAAAGTGAAATGGATTGGGCAGGTAAAACCAGTCAAAATAAAGTGGTCGTTTTTTCGAAGAGCGATTTCAATTATAACAAAGGCGACTATGTAAACGTATATATCAATAATGCAACAGGTGCTACATTGCTTGGCGTAATAATAATTAACTAATGGATATGAAAAGCATATAGGCATTGTTAGATGGTAATAATTTTTACCTACACGTCCACAATCAGATGCGATAAATTAAAGACCGAGCGCAAATCCATATTTGAAGATTTGCTGCGTGAGTTACCAACCCGGTGTTCTGAATCGCTAAAATTAAAAACTTAAAAATAGCGTCGTCGCTTGAATAATAATGGATCTACAATCAATTAAAAACAGGTTTGGCATTATAGGCAATAGCCCGGCCTTGAATCACGCACTAAACGTTGCGGTACAGGTAGCCAATACCGATTTAAGTGTACTGATAGTGGGCGAAAGTGGTGTGGGTAAAGAAGTTTTTTCTCAGATAATTCATGCTTTGTCTGCCCGCAAACACAACCCATTTATTGCCGTTAACTGTGGTGCCATTCCCGAGGGCACGATCGACTCAGAATTGTTCGGCCATGAAAAAGGATCGTTTACCGGGGCGGTCGATAGTCGCAAAGGGTATTTTGAAACCGTGAGCGGCGGAACCATTTTTCTAGATGAAATTGGTGAAATGCCGTTGGGTACGCAGGCGCGTTTGTTACGTGTTTTAGAAACCGGCGAATTCATACGGGTGGGATCATCTAAAGTGCAGAAAACGGATGTAAGAGTGATAGCCGCCACTAACCGGGAGCTACTGGAATTCACCCAAAACGGAAAGTTCAGGGAAGACCTGTATTATCGTTTGAGTACCGTTCCAATAAGGGTTCCATCGTTGCGCGACCGATCGGAAGATATTGTAATGCTTTTTAGAAAGTTTGTGGTTGATTTCGCGGAGCGATACAAAACAACGCCGGTGCAATTGGATGAGGAAGCCAAGAACCTGCTGGTTAGCTATCCATGGAAAGGGAATGTGCGGGAGTTGAAAAATATTGCAGAACAGATATCGGTACTTAGTACCGATAAAAATATAAGTGGTAAGCAGCTGCATAAATTTTTGCCAGAAGCCGTTAACAATCGCCTGCCGGTGCTTGCACACAACCCTTCTGCACAACACAACGGCAACGAGTTTGCCAACGAAAGGGAAATATTATACAAGCTCTTTTTCGACATGAAGAAGGACGTAACGGAACTGAAGAAAATGTTTGTAGAGATTTTGCAAAACCCTTCGGCTGCAAATGTTGCAGCTGCCTATACCAGGGATAATTTGTTGCACGATTACAATACTACAAACGGGGAGCATCAGCCATCTGTACAACCTGCTTTCACCCAACCCAATGTTGTAACTCATCCCCAGCCGGTAATTTACCACGACGATATCCATCATCACGAAGAAATTGAAGAATCACTCAACATAATGGATAAGGAAAAAGAACTCATTATTAAGGCACTTAAAAAACACAAAGGCAAGCGTAAAGATGCATCGTCGGACCTGGGCATTAGTGAGCGCACCTTGTACCGCAAGTTGAAAGAGTACGATATTGTTGAATAGTATGTTCTCCAAATTCAAACTTCAAAATGCAAGATCAAAAAATAACTAATAGGCGAAGAGTTGATACAGCATGGAAATACTTCCGTACGGCAGGCTTTGCATTTGTTTGTATTATGACTATGGCAGGCTGTAAAATTTATTCGTTTAAAGATGTTACTATTCCACCGGACGTAAAAACAATCCGGATAAGTGCTATTGAAAACAGAGCCAGATATATTAATCCGCAACTTAGCCCCCGGCTTACAGACAGGCTTCAGCAAAAAGTAGTTAGTCAGACCCGCCTGACCCGAACCAATAATGAAGATGCGCATTATCAGATAAGTGGTTATGTGAGTGATTACGCCATCACCACTTCCGCCATCTCTAGCCAGCAAGCGGCTACTAACCGGTTAACGGTAGGCGTACACCTTACCTTCAAAAACACGCTTACCAATAAAACGGAGGAATTTGATATCAGCCGGAATTTTGATTTTGATGCACGCCTTTCATTAACACAGGCAGAAGCACGCTTAAACGACGAAATTATTAAAAATGTGGCTGATGAAATATTCAACCGCATCTTCTCCAATTGGTAACCTAAGTCGTATTTTCACCGCATGAACCATTCACTGCAAAAGTCTTTACACCATCTTACTGGTCAACGAGATATTGATGCTGTTAGCTTGGAAGTACTGGAAGATCTTTGTAAAAAATATCCCTATTTCCCGGTGGTGAGGTTATTGCTTTCTAAAAAATTGAAAACAGCCGGTGATGATGCTTACGAAAAACAATTACCTGAAACCGCTTTATATTTCAGTAACCCGTTTTGGTTGAATTTCCAATTGGCTGAAGTGGCAGAATTCGATTTGCCTTTTGCAACAAAATACGCCCGAACAATTAATGACGACACAACTGGCACAACAAACGAACCCGCCGGTAAAGTTGCTGAAGCATATATCCCAGGTGAAGAGGATGGGATTGTTCCAGACCAGTTTCACCCGGAACAGGAAGCAATATTGGAAGAAATTGAAAGCGGTGAGGAATTTACTGCTACTGAAAAATTTGAAGAATTAAATGAGGAGGCACACGATACTGTTGAGGTTAACCAAAATAACCCTTCAACCATATCTGCAGACGATGTGAGCCTTGCCGTGCCAAAGCCCATCAGCATTTCTGACGAGGAATTGGTAGAGGATGAAAAGTTAATAGAAGAAATAGGCCATCCCGATAAAAAGTTACCTGAGGCATTCGGCAATATGTTGTCAACAGATACTGTGAATGACACAGACGACAGAATCACCATTTCGCTGGAAGACCATGATATTTTTACAAAAGCGATGGCTGAAAAAAAGCAGGGCTATTCAGGTTTTGCACCAACGGATAGCGACCAGTTGATTCCAATAGAACCTTACCATACCATAGATTATTTTGCTTCGCAGGGTATAAAATTAGCGCTCGAAAAAAACCCGAAGGATAAACTGGGCAAACAGCTAAAAAGCTTTACCGCCTGGCTGAAACACATGAAAAATAATGTACCCGAAAGTGGAATTGAAACTTTGAAAGACAATAGCCTGGAACAGGCAATTCCCGGTATGGCAGATCATTCAAACAAAGCAAGAGATATAGTAACTGAAACCATGGCCGAAGTGTTGGTAATGCAGGGGAAAAGTGAAAAAGCCATCCAGCTTTACCTTAAATTAAGTTTTTTATATCCTGACAAAAGCGCTTTCTTTGCCGAGAAAATTTCAAAATTAAAAGGTATTTAGATGACTATTCTTTTCCTGGTATTGATTATTGCGGCTGCGGTTTTGTTAGGCTTTGTTATATTGGTTCAAAACCCTAAAGGCGGTGGATTATCGGGTAACATTGCCGGTTTTAGCAACCAGTTCATGGGTGTAAAACAAACTACCGATGTGCTTGAAAAAGGAACCTGGATTTTTGCTTCAATCATTGCTGTGCTTTGTTTGTTCTCTACATTTTTTATGAAAGGCGGATCAGATGATAACAGCCCGCTTAATAAAATAAACACCAACCAAAGTGCTGCTCCGGCGCAGCAACCTGCTACATCGCCCAATACGCAGCCTCCTGCATCAACACCAGTTCAACCAAAGTAATTTGATTTACATCCATAACATTACCAACCCTGTCTTTACCGAGACGGGGTTTTTTATTTATTTTGAGCAATTACCGCTATGAAAAAAATCTTCCTTTTATTTGTTCTGCTTTTATTTATAATTATTGCCGTGTTTGCATGGCTGATAGCAGGAAGCGGCACCAACTTTCAGCAAAAAAGCAGGTACCTGTACATTGGAACAAATAAAGCAAACCCGGAGGCGATACTTGATAGCATCAACAAAAATGATTTGCTATCTAACCCCGGCATTTTTAATTGGTTGGCAACCCGCCTTAATGTTTGGGATAAAGTGAAACCCGGACGATTCGAAATCAGGAAAGGGCAAAGTATTTTAAGTGTGGCCAGAATGCTGCGTAACAACCAACAGTCCGCTGTCAATTTTACCATTCTTAAATTGCGTACAAAGGAAGACCTTGCAAAGCAACTTGATAAATACTTTGAAACCGATTATGAAAGTGCTTTATCCTATTTAACAAATGCCGACAGCATTGGTAGTTTTAATGTAGATACGAATACCTTGATGACCCTTGTGATCCCAAACACCTATACCATGTTTTGGACAACACCCGTCAACAAAATTCTGTCGAGGTTAAAAACAGAGCAGCAAAATTTCTGGAGTAAAAATAACCGGCTGCACAAAGCGGATGCAATGGGTTTTTCGCCGGCGGAGATTTATACGATTGCCTCCATTGTTGAAGAAGAAACCAACGCAAACGATGAAAAGGGAGACGTTGCCAGCGTGTACATTAACCGTTACCATAAAGGCATGGCGCTTGGTGCCGACCCAACCGTAAAGTTTGCTTTAAAAGATTTTGGATTGAAAAGGATCATGAATAAACATACCGAAGTTGCATCGCCCTATAATACTTACCGCAACCGCGGTTTGCCACCCGGTCCTATATGCACACCTTCGCCCAAAACAATTGATGCGGTGCTGAATGCTCCACAGACAGACTACATTTTTTTCGTTGCCAAACCGGGGCTCGACGGGCATCATACCTTCACTACCAACTATGCCGAACATTTAAAATATGCCCACGAGTACCAGCAATGGCTGGATGATTTTCTTGCCCGAAAACAAAACAAGTAACTACGTTGACCAAGTTAGAACGCATCATATTACAATCCCGGCCGTTTGCTTATATGGCGTACAAAAGCAAACAAATTATTTTACCGGGTTTTAGCGGTGTGCCCTTATACGATGTAGTACGTTTCTTTTTTAAACAGGTAAACAGGGTGGGCTTAAATGAAAGAGCTTCTGCCATTTCTTTCAACTTTATTATGGCCATACCGGCAGCTTTTATTTGCATATTTACGCTGGTGCCGTACATGCCCATATCAAAACAATTTACGGCGGAACTATTACGGTTAACGAGAGACCTCACCCCCAATCAATCTACCTACAACCTGGTGCGAACCTTTTTAGAAGACTTTTTAAATACCCAGCGCGGCGGATTATTATCCTTCGGTTTTTTGTTAGTAATCTACTATGCATCCAATGCAATGCTGGGTGTCATTCATACTTTCGATAAATCCATTTACCAACACGCCACAAAATCAAATTTTGTACAACAAAGGTGGCGGGCTATAAAGCTTACCCTAATTGTTCTTGGGTTGATGATAGGTATAATACTGGTATTGATTGGGCAGGGAATGTTGTTTGATTTGATGATGAAATGGTTGAAAATAAAAGGTAGTGGTGTTGTATGGATCCGGGTGCTGCGATGGATCGTTACTTTTGGATTGTTTTTTTATGGAATAGCTTTGATATATAAGTATGGTCCGTCTGTAAAAAAACGATGGAGCACTTTTTCACCAGGTTCTATTGTGGCAACCTTTTTAACCATTTTAACCACTTATATTTTCTCCTACTGGGTTAATCATTTTGGTAACTACAACAAAGTATATGGCTCTATCGGTACGGTCCTTATCTTAATGTTCCTCATCTACCTTAACTCACTAATTTTACTTATTGGTTTTGAATTAAACGTTAGCATTACTTATTTGAAAGCCGAAGCGGATGAACGGCGACAAAAAGAACTGAGTGGCTTGCTGCAAACAGAAGTAATGACTAAATTGAAAAAGTAAATTTTAAAAAAATGAAGAAGATATTATTTGTTGCCCTTGCTGTATGCAGCTTAACTGTAACCGCACAAAACTTTAAGGCAATTGCTATCGGTACAAAGTTGCCAATGGCCGATGTGAAAATGAAATCGGTTGATGAAAAAAGATTATCGATCAGTGAGGCTAAAGGTAAAAACGGGGTATTGGTAATGTTCAGTTGTAATACATGCCCTGTGGTAAAAAAATACCAGGGACGAACGTTGGAATCCATTAAGGCGGCAGAGGAAAATGGCTTTGGCGTAATCATCATTAACTCCAACGAAGCAACCCGCAGCGAAGGAGATTCATACAAGGATATGCAGCATTATGCAAAATCACAAAAGTATAACGAGATACCGTATGTGGTAGACGAAAAATCAGCGCTGGCTGATGCTTTTGGTGCTACCCGAACTCCCGAATGCTTTGTCTTCAATGCTAGTAATGAACTGGTTTATCATGGTGCCATAGACGATAACACGGAGGCAGGTATGGTAGCTCGTAAACACCTTGCACTGGCTATGAACGAAGTAAAATCAGGGAAACCTGTAAGTATTAAAGCAACGCGGTCTGTAGGCTGCAGCATTAAGCGCATAGAATAAAATACCCGGTTGACCATTTTAAAAAAGCAGCCCTACTTGAGCTGCTTTTTTTTGTTTTTACAATGTTTGATTGCCTGCAAACTGATCTTCAATCCCAAAATTCTATCAACTCATTCCCCGCAAATTACCACGACTTGAAAGTGGTGGCACATTTAAGCTACCACCGATGAACTATCATACACTTTTCCTTTTTCCGTTTTTAACATGCGTGCCGGGTAACGGTTGATCACTATATAATCGTGAGTAGCCATGATGACCGCCGTACCATAGTCCTTTGCAATATGAAATAATAATTGCATGATCTCATCACTGGTTTCAGGGTCAAGGTTCCCGGTAGGTTCATCGGCCAAAATCAGCTTGGGCGAATTTAATAAGGCACGGGCAATGTCAACACGCTGTTGTTCGCCGCCACTCATTTCAAAAGGCATTTTGAAACCCTTGCTGCGTAAACCAACTTTATCCAGAACATCATTTATCTTTTCTTCAATCAACTTTTCATCTTTCCAACCAATAGCTTTTAATACAAAGCGAAGATTTTCGTGCACATTCCTGTCGGTAAGTAATTGAAAATCCTGGAACACAACGCCCAGGTTGCGGCGTAAAAACGGTACTTTTTTCCAATCCATATTACGTAGGTTATAGCCCGCAACTGTTCCCTGTCCTTCGCGTAACGGAAGGTCGCCATAAAGGGTTTTTAATAAGCTGCTCTTACCTGTACCGGTTTTACCAACCAGGTAAACAAACTCCGCTTTATTCACCGTAATATTTACATCCGACAAAATGAGATTACTCCCCTGGTATATGTTTACGTTTTGCAATGAAACGATTGCTTCTGACATAGCTGTTTTTTAGATGGGCAAAAATATTACTTGATGGCAGTATGACCTAACATTAATATTTGTACGCGGTGAAAGTGGTGTTAATAAGCCTTGTTGTTTCTAACTTCGCAGGTTTATTTATTCATTGAATACGAATCAGCTTAAAACCTGTTAGGTTCAAGTTGTTAGGTTTGAATGGCTAATCAAATGATATCTCTCCAAAACTCCCGGATAGTAAAAGTTCTCTTTTGTTGCTCTCCTCTACCCTTCCAACTATTCGGGCATCTATATCAAATTCCTTAGCAAGTGCAATTATCTGTGTTGCTTCCTCCCTGGTGGTGAAAACCTCCAGCCGGTGCCCCATGTTAAAAACCTGGTACATTTCCCTTGCATTGGCGTTGGAAGCCTGCTGTATTAGATCGAAAATTACGGGTGGTTCAAAAAGATTGTCTTTGACGATCTTCATATTGCCCGGCAGGTATTTCATACACTTTGTTTGACCGCCACCACTGCAATGTATCATTCCATGAACGGCGCTAAATTGTTCCTCCAGTAATCGTTTTACAAAAGGTGCATAAGTGCGGGTGGGGCTAAGTATAAGATGGCCAATGTTTGCCGTGTAGTTGCTACCAGGTACATTATCGGTAAGGCGATGCCTACCAATATAGACTACTTCGTTGTTTAAAGATGGCTCGAATGTTTCGGGGAAATTTTCTGCATACCATTTATTGAGCACGTCGTGCCTTGCGCTGGTTAACCCATTACTTCCTATGCCACTGTTATATTCCGTTTCATAGGTTGATGTTCCAAAGCTGGCAAGCCCTACTATAACATCGCCGGGTTGTATTTGATTGTTGGTAATGAGTTTGCTTTTGGGGTAACGTGCCGTCATGGTTCCATTTACGGCAATGGTTCTTACCACATCGCCCACGTCAGCAGTTTCTCCACCCAAAAATTCTATGTTAATTCCATATTCTTTCAACCAGTTGAATATTTCCTGCGTACCATTAATGATCACCTCTAAAACTTCACCTGGTATCAATGCCTTGTTGCGGTCGATGGTGGAGGAGAACAGGATGTTATCATAAACTCCCACGCATAACAGGTCATCCAGGTTCATGATCACCGCATCCTGCGCAATCCCTTTCCAAACAGACAGGTCACCTGTTTCTTTCCAGTACAAATAAGCAAGAATACTTTTGGTACCGGCACCATCGGCATGCATCACGTTTACCCAGTCATCATCTTTACCCAAAGTATCCGCAAAAATTTTACAAAATGCGTTCGGATATAAACCTTTACTCAAATGCTTTGTGGCCGCATGCACCTCTTCTTTTTGCGCAGAAACACCCCGTTGAGAATATAAAGACATGTACTATTTAAGGTTTGCGTTTATGATGTGATGTTGGCAAATGTACACAGTTGGCAGGAGGCTTCACCACTTTCCCACTTACTGTTTTCCACTTTCTATTTTCTCTTAGCTTTGCGCACTTATGCTGCATGTTCACAGGGATTTAGAAAATTTACCTCCCATTAAAAACGCCGTTGTAACCATTGGTAGTTTTGATGGTGTTCACTTAGGACATCAGCAAATCATTAAACAATTGAAAGCGGAAGCAAAAGCCATTGGCGGGGAAACGCTCATCATTACCTTCCATCCGCATCCACGAAAAATAGTTTCGGGGGGAACCCGTGAAGTGAAAGTTTTGAACACACTTGATGAGAAGATAGACCTGTTGAATGACCTTGGGGTTGAACACCTCGCAGTAGTACCGTTTAATGAAACCTTTTCCAACCAATCGCCGCAGCAGTACATAGAGCATTTCCTGGTAAACAAATTTCATCCGCATACCATCATCATCGGTTACGACCATAAGTTTGGCTACCAGCGCGGGGGCGATTATCATTTGCTGGAAGACATGGGCGAAAAACTCAATTACCGCGTAAAGGAAATTCCTGAGAAACTATTGAATCAAATCAGCGTCAGCTCAACAAACGTGAGGGAGGCTTTATTAGATAGTGATATTGAAACTGCAAACGAACTGCTTGGCTATACCTATTTTTTTTCGGGCAAGGTTGTGGAAGGAAATAAACTCGGCAGAACTATTGGCTATCCAACTGCCAACCTTCAAATAGAGGATATTGAAAAACTGGTACCGGGTAACGGCGTTTATGCAGTGGAAGCAGCCATGGAAAACAGTCCTTTACTACACGGCATGATGAACATTGGTGTTAGACCCACCGTTGATGGAACCACCAGAGTAATAGAAGTAAACCTGTTTGATTTTGATGAGGACATTTATGGTGAAACGCTAAAGGTGCATATAAAAAACCACCTTCGCGGCGAGGTAAAATTTAACGGGCTCGATGCTTTGAAGGAGCAGCTAGCAAAAGATAAAGTAGCAGCGCTTTTACTTCTTAATGAAAACGATGACCGTTAACCTGCGCCCGCTTTAATTATACGTTTGGTCAGATTTTGTTAAAACCCCTGCTCCTGTTGTTTTCAATTTTCGTCTTTACAATTTTTAAGGTAGTTTCGCCAGTCTTTTTTAAAACCCAAAACAAATATGAATTTCAACAGGATTAACAACATTGTTGGATGGATAGTGTGTATTATAGCCAGCGGAACTTACATTTTAACTGCTGAAGCCGGTGGAAGCTTATGGGATTGCGGTGAGTTTGTAAGCAGTTGTTTTAAGCTGCAAATACCACATCCGCCGGGCGCCCCTCTTTTTGTACTTATTGGTCGTTTCTTCATAGTACTTTTTGGTGATAACCCTGCCACCGCCGCAAAAGCAGTGAATGTGATGAGTGCGCTGGCCAGCGGGTTTACCATCCTGTTTTTATTCTGGACCATTACCCACTTTGCCCGCAAAATTGTGCAGAAAGGAGCGGCAATTGCAAGCCTTACACAAAACGAAATATTCGCCATTATGGGTGCTGGCGCTGTCGGCGCACTTGCCTATACCTTCAGTGATTCTTTCTGGTATTCTGCAGTTGAAGGCGAGGTATATGCAATGAGTTCCTTTTTTACAGCAATTGTATTCTGGGCCATTTTAAAATGGGAACATGCGGTTGACCATGAACAGCAAACGGGTATTAGCGCCGATCGCTGGATCGTTTTCATTTTCTTTATGATGGGTCTTTCCATTGGTGTACACTTACTAAACCTGTTGACCATTCCCGCCATTGTAATGGTATATTATTACAAGCGATATAAACCCACCAAATGGGGGTTCATTTGGGCATTCATCATTGGCTGCATCGTTACTGGTATCGTTCAAAAAGTGGTGATACAATACTCAATAAATGGTGCCGGGTATTTTGATATTTTCTTCGTGAACAGCCTCGGCATGCCTTTCTTCAGCGGCTTTACCGTGTTCTTTATTTTAGTAGCTGCACTTATTTGGTTCGGATTGAGAATGGCGCAAAAAAATCACTGGAGTTTTTTAAGGCTGGGTATCTGGTCGGTTGCATTTATCCTGATTGGTTACAGCACCTACATTACA
>JANPIA010000323.1:0-1919 GCA_031424735.1 Segetibacter sp. | reverse complement strand
ACTCACCAGGTCGCTCTTTATTTTTTAAACCTCTTCCTGTAAGGCTGCGGCAGCATCTTGCATTTTTACACCCATTACCAGCCATCCTTCTATACTCAATAATCCGGGTTCGATGCTACCGCTGTGCGAACAATCAATATGGCTGAACAACTGTTTTTCTTTAACCAGCGCCTGGTATAAACGCGATGATCCACCGCCGCTCAAAACATCAGACAATAAGTCGGCAGCATAATAACCTTTATGTAAACGGGAGGATATATGCCACGCTTTAAAATAAGCGTCCAAAGGAACATCCGCTTCAACCGTTAGCAATCTGGACTCTGATTGTAAAGGCTCTAATGGCAGATTACGCTCATACTTTTCACCCATAGGGATAGGGCCAAACCATTTTTCTGCCAACCGTTTAACTTTTTCAAGATTAACATGCCCTGCAACTACCAGTATGGCATTTACCGGGCGGTAATGTTTGAAAAAGAATTCCTTTACATCATTCAGTTCAACTTTTTCAACATGACTGAGCTCTTTGCCAATGGTCATCCAGCGATAAGGATGCACCTTATAAGCTAAATCCCTAAGCTTGTGCTGTACATCGCCGTAAGGCTTATTTATATAGTGTTCTTTAAACTCTTCGCACACCACTTTACGCTGCACATCCAGGCTTTTTTCATCAAAAGCCAGGCTTAACATACGATCGCTTTCAAGCCAGAAAGCGGTCTCAATATTTTCGGCAGGCAACTGTATGTAATAATTGGTAAGATCGTTGGTAGTGTAGGCATTGTTTTCGCCACCAGCCATTTGCAGGGGATCGTCGTACTCAGGAATATTTATGCTTCCACCAAACATTAAATGCTCAAATAAATGCGCAAAGCCGGTCTTTTTAGGGTTCTCATCCCTGGCACCAACATTATACATTACGTTAACAACAGCCATAGGTGTACTATGATCTTCGTGTACTAAAACCCGCAAACCGTTATCAAGAACAAAACGATCGTATTGTATCATAAGTTAATTGAAAATAGGGTGCAATTTAGCCCATTTGGTATGAATGATTTTCTAAAATTTAAGGTCATTTCAGCGGTCCAATCAATATGTAAAATAGAACCCTCACTATAAATTTTCGTAGGTGTTAGGGGTTGAAATAGAATGTTTAATTATATTGCTGTCATCAATAAGCAATGAATTTCTTTGTATGTGACTGATACCTGTAAAGCTCCTGCTCGAATAAATATAATCTGAATATCTTCTCCCGGCTTATGCCGTTGAATGCCTTTTTAAGAATTATTTGCCATATAAAAATTGATGGTTTGCAAGTTATTGTACTTAACCCGCAACACCGTGGCATTTGGCAACGTCTTATTACAACACAACCGGAAATATTAAAGAAGTAAAGTTTGTTTATGACTACTAAAGTGGAGGAATTATACCTGGAAGCAGAGGCCGATATAAGGAATAACAATTTTTTGGAAGCGTTTCAGAAGTATGAAAACATTCTGTACGATGAGCCTGGGTTTGCCCCTGCTCATAACTCTATGGGTTGGATATATAAGTCGCAATTTGAGAATCATGACAAGGCCGAAATCCACTTTAGAGCAGCTATAAAATCAGATCCATTATATCCTCATCCATATTTTCATTTGGCAGCTTTGTTAATGGATATGGACCGGTACCTTGAACTGGAAGAACACCTGGAACATTGCATGGAGGTTTATTCTATTGAGAAAAGTTGGGTGTTCGATCGTTTTGGTATGATGAATGAGCTTCATTCAAATTTTGTAAAAGCCATTGATTATTACCAGCAGGCTATCATCTCCACCATGAATAATGATAAAATAAAAGAGTTTCAATCTGACATTGAGCGTTGCAGGGTTAAAATGAGCATTACCCGCAACAGCAAACCATGGTTTTCCTTTAAAAAGAAG
>JANPIA010000322.1:0-12683 GCA_031424735.1 Segetibacter sp. | reverse complement strand
ATGAACGCAATACCAACCCCGGAAAACAACGATGATGTTTGCCTGAAGCCTTTACATCTTTTTATACAGGAAAGCCGGTTATGCGGTAAGGGTGTTTTCAGCAATATTGATTTTCAGCCGGGAGATTTGATCGAATGTTGTCCGCTTTTATTGTTTGCCGAAAACGATATGGAGTTTCTCCAGTTTACAAACCTTTATCATTATCATTCATTAAAACATAAGGCTTATACCGCTGGCATGTTACCCTTAGGATTCGGGTGCATTTACAACCACAACGCACCATCCAATGCAATGTATTTGCTGGATATAGAGAAGAGAACGATGACCATTACTGCAGTTAGTTATATTGAAGCTGGTGTTGAAATAACCATCAATTATCATGGTTCGTTTAACGATGCTTCGCCGATAAATTTTGTTACACAAAATGAAACCTATGAGTTTTCCGTTAATCTATTCTAACTACGCTGGCGATAAAGGACGCGGGGTTTTTGCGGGGGTCCAAATAAACAAAAACACGCTAATTGAAACCTGTCCTGTTATCGTCATTTCTTCCGGAGCGGAGATCAATTTGGTAGCATGCACTTCCCTGTTAAATTATGCTTTCAGGTGGAATAATGAAACAGAGGCTATCATAGTTCCACTTGGTTTCGGTTCCCTGTATAATCATTCATCAAACCATAATGCCCGTTACATAATGAATATAGAAAATGAAACCCTGGACATTATTGCTTTAAAGCCCATTGAATCAAATGAGGAAATCACTATTAACTACATGGCCCATTCCGATAAGGATGCAACCTCCTGGTTTAACGACCGTGGTATTGAGTATGTGGAGTGAGGCATTTGTATATAAGTTCAATCCAGCGAGGCCTTGTTTTTTTTACTATGGCGGAGGCATTTCAAAATTTAAGGATAGCGGAAAAGCAATGTTTATATTTCCTTCTTTACAAGCCTAAGCCTTAACGCCTACATTTGGTAATGAACAGCCTCGGACCTTTTCAACTAAACACCATTGTTCAGGGCGATTGCATTGAACTATTAAAAAAGCTGCCCGACCAATCCGTTGATCTGATTTTTGCAGACCCCCCATATAACCTGCAGCTTGCAGGCGATTTGTACAGACCCAATCAATCAAAAGTGGATGCCGTTGATGATGAATGGGATAAGTTTGAATCGAAAGAGGCCTACGATCATTTTTGTTTTGCCTGGTTAAGCGAATGCCGCCGCGTACTAAAAGCGAACGGCAGCATATGGGTGATCGGCACGTATCATAATATTTTTCGCGTGGGCGCTATTATGCAAAATATTGATTTTTGGTTGCTCAACGATATTGTTTGGCTTAAGAGCAACCCCATGCCCAACTTTAAAGGAACCCGCTTTAATAATGCACACGAAACGTTGATATGGGCTGCCAAAGCCAGCTCGTCGAAGTACACCTTTCATTATCATTCCATGAAAACAATGAATGATGATTTGCAAATGCGAAGCGACTGGCTGATACCCATTTGCAATGGTGATGAACGAATAAAGGTGAACGGGCAAAAAGCACATTCAACCCAAAAGCCGGAGGAACTTTTATACCGTATTATACTTTCAACATCCAACGCCGGCGATGTTATTTTAGACCCATTTTCAGGAAGCGGTACCACTGCCGCAGTAGCAAAAAGGTTGGGCCGAAATTTCGTTGCTTTTGAGAAAGAGCCATTTTATATTGAGGTGGCAACAAAGCGAATTAATCAAATTACAACCATTGAAAGTCATTTGCTGGAATATAGGGTTGAAAGAAAAAGACCAAGAGTGCCATTTGGCAATTTAATGGAGAAAGGTTTTATCCATGCAGGTGATCTATTGTATTCAATTGATGGAAAATTTACGGCGCAGGTACAGGCTGACGGCTCGCTGGACCTTGACGGAATCATGGGCTCCATCCATAAAACAAGCGCACGGCTTTTGAAAAAGGATAATAACAATGGTTGGACGTATTGGTTTGTAAGGCGCAATAATGAATTGGTATGTATCGACTTGCTTCGCGATGAATATGAAAGCAAGTTCAGAAGATACGGACAGGGCTAAAACCTTAACGGTGCCATTATAAAGTTCATTGTTTACTGATGTTTTACAAAAACCAACCGAGTGCTTTTTTCAAGCCGATTATTGCTAATTAATTTCCTGAAAGTTCTTTTTTGTTCAACCGACTTGCTGGTGCATTGTACTGCCGTTAAACATGGCGGCCAAAAAACAAAGCATCGTGTTAATATTTTCTCCCGCTCAAAGCATCGAAAATTATCCTATCGCTTTTGAAATAGATTTACCGTGTAATAATCAATTTCAGAAATGACCAAAACGTTGTTCGTTCTTATTTTATTTACTGCGCTTCAAACATCGGCCCAACAAAAGCATACTATAAGCGGAACGGTTCGCAACAAAAAAACCGGCGAAAGCATTATTGGTGCCACCATTAAAGTGCTGCTTACCCCGGAGGCAATCACCACGAATGAGTACGGTTTTTATTCGCTTACCCTGCCAGCGGGTGGCTACACACTCCATGTAAGTCATGTCGGTTTAAATAAACTTACCAAACAAATAAGCCTGGATAGTAACATTACTACCGACCTGTACCTGGAAGAATTTACGAAAGAACTGGATGAAGTTGTAGTACGAAGTATTAACCCCGGGCGGAGTGTAACCGGTACCCAGATGGGTGTTGAAAGGCTTTCCATTAAAGAGATGAAAAGTATTCCGCAATTATTTGGCGAGCGTGATCCGCTGAAAGCAATACAATTACTGCCGGGTATAAAATCTGCCGGCGAGGGTAACAGTGGCATTTTTGTACGAGGGGGCGCTGCCGATCAAAACCTGATTTTGCTTGATGAAGCGCCAGTGTATAATGCCAGTCATTTGCTTGGTTTTTTCTCCACTTTTAATTCAGATGCAATCAAGGATATAACGGTGTATAAAGGTGGTATGCCGGCACAATATGGCGGCAGGCTATCTTCAGTAATTGATATCAGGATGAATGATGGTAATAACCAGGACCTGAGCGTAAGTGGAGGCATTGGGTTGATTTCATCAAAACTAAATATTGAAGGTCCTATACAAAAAGACAGATCATCGTTCCTGCTATCGGGGCGAACAACCTATGTGGACGTTTTTTTAAAGCTATCCAACGACAGTTCCATCAACAGCAATGCACTTGGCTTTTATGATCTCAATGCAAAAATGAACTATACCCTTGGCAAAAAAGACCGCCTGTTTCTTTCAGGCTATTTTGGAAGCGATCATCTGAATGCTGGTGGAAATTTTAAACTGAACTGGGGCAACGGAACGGGCACTCTTCGCTGGAACCATATTTATAACAACCGAGTTTTTTCAAACACCTCGCTAATTTTCAGTAATTACAACTACCAGATCAAAGTAAAAAACGGGGCGAACGATGTGGGCATTTTTTCGCAGATAAGAGACTGGAATTTGAAAGAGGAATTTCAATGGAACCCCGGCGCAGCGCACAAGTTTCGTATCGGTTTGAATTCGATCTACCATGTTCTTCGTCCCGGCGACGTAACTGCTTCCGGTACTTCCAGCTTCAATAATCTTATTTTTCAAAAGAGGTACTCGTGGGAGAATGCAGCTTATTTTTCGGACGCCTGGAAGTTGAACGAAAAGTTTAGTTTAACGTATGGTGCCCGCCTAAGCGCCTTTAGCATTTTGGGTAAAGGTGATTTTTATAATATTGATAACGATGGCCGGATTACAGATACGATACGGGTTGCCGATGGCAAAATATATAAAACTTATTTTAATCTAGAACCCCGGCTTGCTGTCAGCTATATGCTTAACAATACCTCTTCGGTAAAAGCTTCCTTTGTTCGTAATACACAGTACCTGCATCTCATATCCAATTCAACCTCGGCTAACCCAACCGATAAATGGGTGGGCAGCACCAACAACATTAAGCCCGAAATTTCCGACCAGGTGTCGATTGGCTATTATAGAGACATTGCCGATGGCAAATACGAGTTAACCGCGGAAGCTTATTATAAAAGCATGCAAAGGCAAATTGATTACCGCGACGGATCGGATGTAACCGACCCCGATGCTTTGGAAACACAATTGCTTTATGGTAAAGGCAGGGCCTATGGTGTAGAGATATTGATGCGTAAAAAATCGGGCAGACTTACCGGTTGGCTGAGTTATACCTTATCGAAAACCGAGAAAAAAATAAATGGCATTAACAACAACCAATGGTACAATGCCCGGCAAGACAGAACACATGATATAGCAATAGTTGGCGCTTACCAGCTTAATAAAAAATGGACAGTATCGGCAAACTGGATTTATTATACCGGCGATGCTGTGTCGTTCCCCAGTGGAAAGTATAGCGTGAACAACGCCACCTATTTTTATTATACCGAACGAAACGGTTACCGTATGCCAACTTATCACCGCCTGGATGTCGGCGCTACAAAATTGCTGAAAACACGGAAGCGTTTCTCGTCGGAGTTGTCGTTCAGCCTTTACAATGCTTATGGAAGAGAGAATGCTTATACCATCTCTTTTCGCGATAACAAAGATGACCCCACGAGAACGGAAGCCGTTCAAACAGCCTTGTTTCGTTTTGTTCCATCCATCTCTTATAACTTCAAATTTTAATAATGCCATCTACTGATTTTTTTCTGCACGCTTTAATGGAGTTCCTGTTTACAACATTTAAAAATACCGGAAGGCTGATGTTAGCTTCGTTGCATATATTCAGTAGAAGTAAGAAAAAGTCAGGCTACTGTTCATTAAACAATCTAAAAAAAAATTACCGTTTAGCGTGTGGTGCTTTTGCATTTTCCTGCACTCTTTCTTCGTGTACAAAGGTGATAGATATCGGTTTGAATGATGCCGATAAAAAGTATGTTATAGAGGGTATTGTAACCGATCAGCAGGGAACATGCATGGTTAAAATAACACAGTCGGCCAACTTCAGCAGTGCCAATAATTTCCCCGTGGTAACGGGTGCCACTGTTACAGTTAAAGATGGAAATGGCACGCCCGTTACTCTTATTGAAACCATTGCGGGCACTTACCAATCGGCGGCGCTTTCCGGTGTTTCCGGGCATACTTATACATTATCGGTTACTATTAATGGAAAGTTGTTTAACGCCGTATCGGCAATGCCGCAAAGGGTAAACCTCGATAGCTTATATATACAGGAGTTAACAGGTTTTGGCAACTCAACCAAATATGCAAACATCCTTTTTCGCGATCCGCCGGGTAAGGGCAATGCTTACCGTTTTATCCAGTACAAAAACAACCGGCAAAACAAGTCCATCTTTATTTTGAATGATGATTTTTCTGACGGGAGGGTCATCACAACTTTCCTTGCCGATTTTGGTAACGACGATGATGCGGATAAAATAGAATCGGGCAATACGGTTAGGGTTGAATTGCAATGCGTAGATGCGGCTATTTACAAATATTGGTATGGCCTTGAACAGGGTGGTACCGGCAGCAGCAACAATGCAACCCCCGGTAACCCGGTAAGTAATATTTCCGGCGGAGCTTTAGGTTATTTTAGTGCACATACCGTGCAGTTTAAAACGGTGATAGCGCCATAAGTTCTTCTCACTTTTGTATTCGAACCTGCATGGCATACTCATAAGTATCAAGTGGTACAAAGCTGATGTTGCCGGCTGGAACAAAATGTAGGTAACGTTGCAGCTTTTCTTTGGTAAAACGTTGCGACCAAAAGCCTTCACGCGTAGCAGTAAAACTATCTGCTTCATTTGTAATTACCGACATCCCCATTTTATTATACGCCTGTTCCTGCTTCAGGCGTGTACCATCGTTATCAATATAACAAGCCCCTATCAATATTTCACCGCCGGGCAAAAGCAGATTATATGCGTTGCTAAAAATGGCTTCAAACTTTTTGTTAGTATAAAGATCCAATCGTTCTGATGATTGGTACGAGCTGAAATCAAAACCATCGGGGTAAAAATTGCCAGCAGTAAACCAGGTGGTAATCACTAAATCGTATTGCTTTTCCCATTCATTTAGTTTGTCCGCTTCAAAATAATACGCATTTACTTTATCCTGAATTTTCAGTTCAGCAATGTTTTTATTTGAAATGTCAACACAGGCTTGTGCATTGTCGGTACCATCGTAACAATTTACCATTTCCCATATTTCTTTTATTCCGCATAAATGTGATGGAATGCGTGCATTGCCAATGCCGATATCTAATATTGAAATAGGTCGCTCCTGCTGTTTTGCCAGGTCGGTGATTACCTTTTTTAACTCAATAAATTCTGCCCACTGTGCTTGTATCAGGTATTCAGAGATATAGTTGAGGTCAAACGATTTTTCCACCGTATTCGGATCATCATACATTGCCATACCTGATAATTTTTTTTGTGATGAGGATAAAATAAAATGGATTGATGTTTTAAATCAATCCATTTTATAAGTCAGGACTCAGTTAGAATCTGAAATTAAGAGAAGCCTGGAAAGTGGTGCCCAACTGGCTGAACTGCGAACCATTATAACCCAGTATGCGATACCGTCCGCTGAAAGCTAAAAATCCTTCCAACAGGTTTTTAGCGGCCGCGTTATTCAATACTTGCTGCCCTGCAGCATTCAGTGCTTCAAGCTCCCACTTTGGTAATACATTGAAAACATTGTTTACTGTTAGCGAGAGATTGACCTTGCTGGTAAAATCGTAGCCCAGGTTCAGATCGGTAACTACTGCCGGCTTAAATTTCTGACGAATGTTCTCCATATCTGAACCACCATTATCCAGGTCCTGAAACTGCGTAGTGCCAAACAATGTGTTGTTCAGGTTAACGCTTAGTTTGTTGATGTGATAATCCATTCCCAGCACTGCCTTGTATTTAGGACGGCTTTCCGTTAACAGCGATTTTATCTGTGTACTTAATATGGTGGATCCACCAGCTTTGATGGCCGCCGGATCATTAGGACTACCAACGATCTCATTTTTCAGGGTGTAATTTCCAGCAAGGTTAATGCCCAGCTTTCCATTGCCCAACGCAATGTTTTTGTAGTTGGCTACAAGGTCGAGCCCCTGTGTTTTTGTTTTAATTCCGTTAATGAAAAACTGGATGGTTTTTACGCCGGCATTAGCAAGTATAATACCCAGCGTACTGGTAGGATTGCTGGAGGTTATGGATGAACTGTAAACGATCCTGTCTTTGATTGTTATACTGTAATAGTCGAGTGTAAAACTAAAGTTCTTTGATGGGTTCACGCCAATACCAACGGTGTAGTTGTTTGATTTTTCCGCTTTCAATAACGGGATGCCCAATGCAAATGCTTGCTTGCTCCTGTTATTAAATAAGCCGGAAAGGGCAATGGTTCCTCCAACAAAAGACGACTGGGTTGATTGCGTATAAATCTGGTGCAGTGTAGGAGCGCGAAAACCGGAAGAGGCAGACCCCCTGAGAACGAATTTATCGCCATCTATTTTATAACGCGATGAAACCTTCCAAACGAAGGCGTTTCCAAAATCGCTGTACTTTTCCCCCCGGATAGTTCCGTTAATTAAAAAATCTTTCGTTACGTCGAGGCTGGCATCGGCATATGCACCAAAGTTAAACCGACTATTGGTGGTAGCATTTTCTTCCCGCACACCGGGAAACGAATTTGCGCCTTCACCCGAATAAGAAGCAGTATCGCCGGCAAAAATTTTGTACGATTCCGACCTTATCTCCGAACCAAAACCAACACTAAAATTATCTGTTACCGATTTTGATACGTCGTAATTGCCGATGATGTTGGTGAACCTGAAGCCACCTGGCTTAAACGATGTTGGACTAGCCGCGCCGAGTGTTCTGTTCAATGTATTTTCAACGGTGTACAATTGCTGGTTCCCGCCCACTGTAAAGCTGGCATCGTGCTTCCATCCATTGCTTTCATTTTTAAAACCAAGGGTTGCATTGTAATCAATCAGGTCTCCTTCAAAGGTTGGCTGGTATCCTATGTAAGTGGTACCGGCAGCATGCAACAATCCAAAGTCGGAACGCCAGTAAGGGGTGCGGTAATTGGCATTACTGATGGCCTTTTTTGCAACCACCGCGCCATTACTGTAAAACATTCCGCTTTCACCCATGGGCACCCCAAGGTTATAGGTAA
This sequence comes from Segetibacter sp., assembly GCA_031424735.1. GTDB lineage: Bacteria > Bacteroidota > Bacteroidia > Chitinophagales > Chitinophagaceae > Segetibacter. Next base: position 4,547 of record JANPIA010000322.1, on the reverse strand, counting down.
ACTTTGAAGCGGTAATTTCCCCTGTACCATTGGTATTGTTCCCGGTTGGATAGATACGCAGGAAATCAACAATTGCTTTATTGGTGGGATGCGTAAGTGGCAGAGAAGGATCGCCAAATGTGGCTATCTCCGTAGGCAGATCAATAATGCCGGAGCGAACCGCGTTGTTTTGCTGGCTGAAATCAACGGTGTAATTAATAAAGCCGCGGCTGCCAAAATTGGCACCGCTGTTAAACGATAGTCCGTAAGTTTCACCATCGCCTTTATGTGTAACACCTGCATTTACGGTTAACGAATTGTATTCGAACCTGTCTTTTAAAATCACGTTCATTACACCCGCAATGGCATCCGAACCATATTGGGCAGATGCGCCATCGCGCAGAATTTCCACACGCTTTATGGCATCGGTTGGTATAGCCGAAAGGTCTGCCCCGGTTTCGCCTCTGCCAGGGGAAAATTGAACATACAACAAGGAACTTAAATTTTTCCTTTTGCCGTTAATCAGGATAAGCGTTCGGCTGGGTCCGAGGTTTCTTATCTCGTATGGATCAAGCAGGGTGGTGGCATCGTTCACCGGTGTGTTTACGGTGTTAAAGGATGGCACCCTGTATTGAAGAGCTTTATCAAAAGTTATTTGACCGGTCGATTTCAAAGTTCGGGCATCGAAGTTATCCACTGGCAAGGGCGTATTGGCTGACGAACGCGGTACCGATCGCGAACCAACGAGCACTACATCCTCTAATCGTTCGGCTGACACGTTTAACGAAACATCCAGGGTTTTTTCCTCACCTGCCGAAAGATTAACGCTTTCAGTTACCGACTGAAAGCCGGTTGCAGAAAAAGTAAGCGTAAAGCTACCTTCTGACAATGTAAGTACATATTTTCCATCGTTGCCGGTAGCTACTCCTTTACCCGATGGTTTGGCCGTAACACTCACCCCTAAAACCGGTGCTCCGTTACTGGTAACCTTGCCCATAACTTTTTGTGCAACGGCTGCCTTGCTGTACACTAACAGTAAGCATATTATGGTAAGAAGGAATAATTTTCTCATTGTTTTGGTTTTAGTATTGGTTAGAAAAATGTTTTTTACAATTTAAGGTTTGCTTGTTTAAAAACATAACGGTTGCCTGTTTTTTACTTAGCCGGCTGGCTAATAATGCAGAATTGTTTTATGGTTTTGTACATTGTTTGAGAGATTGTAGACAAAATTTTAGAAAGGAGGTGTATACTGTTATTAAATAAGTAACATCCTAATGAAACAATGCAACTTTGCCTTGCAATATTGATTAGAAATGCTTTTACAAGGCTTGATAGCATTGTATAACTTTAAGCTTTAAACAATACAGACTTTAAAATATACCTGCATGAAACCAATTTTGATAGTTCTCACTTGTTCACTTCTCCATTTGTATGGAGGAGCGCAAAACAACATATCAGGTGTACGGGTGAACAAGCTTGTAGCAGCCAGCCACGTTGCAAACCCAAAGTGGTCATTTCATACTTTCAATGGATTGGGATTTGCACCTGGTGCCTGGCGAGGTAGTTATACAAATGCTTTTTCTGCAAGCATGGGTATGCAGGTGAATCGCCATATCAATAAAAACCTGTTTGCTTTTGCAGGTGTAAATGCATCGCCTGTTTACACATCGCTTCGCGAAACATTTTTAAGAACCGACCTCGGCAAAGCTTCCTTCAACCATGGTTTTATGCGTTCCAATAATTTTAGCTTGTACCAACAGGTTCAGTTGGGTTTTGGTTATGTAAACGATGCCCGGACTTTTCAAATTTCCGGTAGCATTGGTGTGCAAAAAAATACAAATGATTACCGGTTTATGTTGCCACCCCAACCTAATCAAATTCTTCGTCAGCAATAGAGTTTAAGTGCAACGTAACTAAGCAGCCCGATAAAAACTTATAACGTAAAACTTCAATTCGGATCATCTCTCATTTTATTTCTAACAAATACTTTTGCCTCTTTAACAGGTTTGTTGTTTTACCATCGGCACATGACACACAAAACAAAGGGTATCATACTGCGCACCATCCGGTATGGCGAAACAAGTATCATCACCACCGTGTACACCGAGCTTTTTGGCATTCAATCTTACATAGTAAAAGGCGTAAGGCAAACTTCAAAAAAGTCATCGGGTAAAGCCATTTATTTTCAACCGGCGGCAATTTTGGATATGGTGGTGTACCACAACGAGTTTAAAAATCTGAATTTTATTAAGGAGTATCAATGGGGTTATTTATACGAACATCTTTTGTTCGATGTAGTTAAGAATACAGTGGCTATGTACATTGTTGAAATGATGCAACACAGTTTAAAGCAGCCTGAAGCTAACCCCGACATGTTTAACCTGGTAGAGGATACGCTGAAACAATTAGACAAGGGAACCGCAACATTCACGGGCAACCTGCCATTGTATTTTACCCTGCACCTTGGTGGCGAACTCGGCTTCCGGATGCAAGGTGAGTACACAGCCCAAACACCTGTGCTTGATTTACAGGAAGGACAGTTCATAGCAGAAAATCCGGTTCATCCACATTATATAGATGGACCGCTGGCATCGATTACTTCGCAGATTCTGGCGATCAATTTTTACAACGACCTAGAGGCTATCCATTTGAGCCGGAGTGTGAAAAAGGAACTGCTGCAGGCATACCAGTTATACATTGCATTGCACGTACAGGATTTTGGCGACATTAAAAGCCTGCCTGTTCTGCAGGCAATCTTTGATTGAAATGATACCATTATCGAGGTGTTGTCGGACGATATTCAAAGAGATACCGTAATCAAAAAGGAACTGTACGAAAAAGCAGGTGTTAAAGAGTATTTTATTGTTAATCCGCAAAACAACATGGTGTGCAGCTTTACACTTCAACAGGGAAAGTATGTGTCGGCGTACGAGTCCATCGGTGTATTTGAATCGAAGTTACTCGGGCTTACATTCTCCTTCTGACTATTTGCTCTCCATATCTTTCATTACATTTTTATATTGCTCCCAGTAGGGGTCTTCATGCGCGAACAATTCAACAGGCAGTTTGCCAAAATGTTCCAGCGCGCCATTTATTCTTTTAGCTGTTTCCTCAATATCTTTTGAGTACCAGTACCACACTTTTTGGTTATTACCCAGGTAAACAAATGATAACACCGCCTGCAGATCGTTCTCTAAAAATGCGATCAGGCTGTGTTCGGCTTTTTCCATTTCATCCATCAAATGTTCGGGCGGCATCAAAGCTGTTTCCGCTGATTCGTATCTCCATAAAATATCAACCCTATGGTTATATTCTTTTGAGGTATTGAAATCTACCATGCTTTCCCTTGCCTTTATTAAAAATGGATGATCGTTCATTACACCTTCAAAGCCTACCCATATATCGGTTACCTGCATACTTATAAAATTCGTTTAGAAGTGGATTGATTGTTGAGTTGCTGACCGTTTACTTTTTCTATAATAACGATGCCGGGCTTTTTGCCTTTTTCAAAGCTGCCGAGTTGCTGGTTCATTTGTAAGGCAGCAGCGCCATTGCTTGTTGCCCATTGTAACATCGTTTCCACGGAAATGTTTGGAAAGGATTGTTGAATGCTTTTCATCTCCTCTAATAAATTCAGGCAATGGTTACTGGCAAGACTGTCGGTGCCTAAAACAATATTTGCCTTATTTGCCATCAGTTCATTAATTGGTGGAATTTTATTTTCGATGTACTTATTCGCGTTGATGCAAATGCACCAGAAAAGTTGCTGGTGATATTGCTTGGCTTGTTGCATTGCATACTGTATGTCGCTTACCGGGGTAAAAGAATTGTGTACGAGCATAACATTAGCCGCAGGCTGCATTTTTGTAAAGTACGATTGCAAACTGCTTTTGCCTGTTGGCTGATGATGTGTGTTGTCAATATTCATCAACTTATACATTCGTTCAAAATCCCCGGTGCCGGAAAGAAACAGATTATCCTCAAAAGAAGTTTCCTGGTTATGAATGGTTACGGTTTTTTTTGAAAAATAGGGAGCTATCATCTCCCATAATTTTTCTGATACCGAATAGGGCGCATGTGGTACGAGGGAGGTTTGAGGGAGGTTGTTGGCGAAAAGTTCGTAGTATTCTTTGCTTTTGCTGAACCGGGTTTGCACAACGGATGGCAGCCAGCCGCTGGCTTCAATAAAATTATAATAGTGAAGATGGCGCTGTAGTTTTTGTTGCAAGGTGGATGCATTGTTGCAGATGTCGCCAACTGCTACTATTCCATTTTCCCTCATTTCATTTTCAGCGGCTTCAATCGCTGTTGCTATTTCTTCTTCGGGAAAATGGCGTTGACTGACCACTTTAAAAACAAAATCCACCAGGCCCGTGTTTTCAGGTATCAAACCCTTCATATGGCTCAATTCAAGATGGCAGTGGCAGTTTACAAAGCCGGGGGTAAGTATCCCGTTAAATTGTTGAACATCGTCGCCTGCATCTTCTCGCAAAATAATTTCCCGGATGGTTCCTTCATCATCCGTTATCAATACATGGTTTGGCTGCACAAAGCGATAGCCATCGAAT
>JANPIA010000321.1:0-2117 GCA_031424735.1 Segetibacter sp. | reverse complement strand
AAATCAACATTTCTTATCCTGCTTATTCTCACCATTGGGCTTGCAGCATTCGCTGTGTACAATCTTGTAAAAAATAACAACTCAACCTCTGCACAACTAAGCGATACAACGGCTGTCGATACTTCCGCAGTCATGCTGCCTGCTGATTCAAGCCCCATTCCTGAAAAAACAGTGAAGAAAAAAATAGAAACCACCGATAGTGTAATGCAGGTGCCAAAGGCGGTGATGAAACCGCAGGAGGAAACCAACGCAGGTGATAGTATTGATGAAACCAATAGTGATAATAAAAATACAGATAATGCGAATGATGAAGCAATCAGGGGGCCGCGTTACAAAGTGATATCCAAAGCCTACTTTTACGACAAGCCCGATGAGGACACCCGCCGTGCTGCATTTATTGTTCATTGGAATAATGCAGTGCTCACGCCGTTGGACGACCAGGAAGGATTTATTTACGTTGTATTCACTAACACCGAAGGGCAAACGTCAAAAGGATGGCTTCGTAAAAAAGATCTCATCAGGGCGGATGAATAAAGTTTTTCACCGCAGTGTTTAGGAGCAAAAGAAATTACGAAGAGATTTTTCAACGCTGCGTAAACTCTCCTCTCGTCGGTAATAGTGTTACCCAATTAAACAAACCCGCAACACATGGCAAAAGTTTTTACAATAGCGGAAGGCTTAGAAAATATGGGTGCGATGAAAACCGGCGGGCAGGGATCGGTTTATAAAGGCCGGCGCATTGGAGAGATCATTACCGCCATAAAAATTTTACCTACTCCCATTTACAGCGAAAGCGCCGACGATAAGAATTATACCGGCTTTCAAAATGAAGTGCAGAAGCTGAAAAAGGTAAATGAACAGGCAAACCCGCATGTGGTAACTATACTTAGTTCGGGCATTACCGAGTCGGGTAACTTCCCTTTTATAGAAATGGAATTTATTGAGGGCCCCGATCTTGAAGACCTGTTGAAGCTACCGCACGACCCTGTATTTTCCATAAAGGAAATTGTAAAGATCGCCGACCAGTTATCGGAAGCATTAGCGCATTGCCACTCTGTAAACGTTAGGCATGGCGATATAAAAAGCAACAACGTAAAGTTTAATACGCGTACGGGTAATTATGTGTTGCTCGATTTTGGTATGGCAGTAATGTCGGATGAACAACGCCGTACCAGTTTGCGCCATGCCGGCGCTATTGAGTTTATGGCGCCCGAGCAAAACGAAGGGCTCATGCTTTTTGAAACGGATGTGTACAGTTTTGGTGTAGTGATGTTTGAACTATTGGCCGGCAGAGTTCCATTCGCACTAAAAGATCATTCAGAAATTTCGCGGAACAACGTGGTGGTGGCTCACCTTGATACACCGCCACCCGATGTGCTGGCTATAAGAAAGGAGAAGTTACCCCAAAGCTGGAGCGATGACAAGAAAGAACGGGAAATGTATGTGCCGCAATGGCTCGTTAGTTTGATTTACAAATGCCTCGAAAAAAAGCCGGCGCAACGCTTTGCAAATGGTATTGAACTGCACGATCATATTGTTCGCAACTGTATTATTACCGACAGCAAAAAAGACTGGATAGATGATCGGATAAAATTACTTCAACAGGAAAATGATAAGCTGGTACAGGAGAAAGAAGAACTTCGCCAGCGGCTGTTTAAATACCAGCAATCTACACCTTCGCGGGATAGTTTTGTACCGGTAAAAGCCATGGCAAAACCAGCTACATGGATATCCAAAAACATGGTGCCACTGCTGGTAGTTGGCATACTGGTATTAAGTGCCACTATTTATTTTCTTACGGCGAAAAAGCCCGGTACAAACGCTGTGGTTAATAACACCCTGGCCGTACAAAAGCCCGGTGCAACAGATACATTGGCGGAAGATGTGAGCCTTAAGCTGAACGAGGCCCGTGTATATCGTGCCAGTGGTGCTACGCCACAGGCATTGTTTATCTACAAAGATTTAGCCGACAGGCAAGTGCCCGAAGCACGATACGAGTATGCCAACCTCGCATTACAAAACCAGAACCCACATATTGGTTGCTTAACTGCTTTTGATATGATGTTAGATCTTGCTAACACCAATTATGCACCGGCAAAACGAACAGCCGGATTCCT
>JANPIA010000320.1:0-5202 GCA_031424735.1 Segetibacter sp. | reverse complement strand
GAGCAAGAATGCCCAGCCAACTAAAGGGATATTCTTTTACAAACTCATTGTAGGATCCTTTTGGCATGGTCTTACGACCAATGCCGTGATATCCATCGCAAGCTGCAACAAAATCACATTGAAGCGCATGCTCTATACCTTGCCGGGTATAATGTACAGATGGAGCTTCTGTATCAATACCTGTAATATGCGTTGCAGCAGCCTGAAATTCTATTCGTATTCCTCGCTCAAGATTTGCTTTGATCAGATCTTTTACAACTTCCTGTTGTCCATAAATAGTGATGGTACGTCCACCGGTAAGTTCGTCAAAAGGTATGCGATGCCTTATTCCATTGAAACTGAAGTAAACTCCGTGATGCTGCAATCCTTCTGTATTAAGCCGCTCTGCGATACCTAATTCATTATATAGGTCAACCGTATTTTGTTCAAGTAATCCAGCCCTCACTCTTGATTCAACATAAGACCTGCTTCGGTTTTCAAGGATGATGCAATCAATTCCCTCTCTTTGCAATAGCAAGGCTAGTGTTAGTCCCGCAGGACCAGCACCGATAATTGCAACCTGGGTTTTAAAGTTCATGATGGAAGAAATTGAGTTATTGAGGTATTATGATATTGAGATATTAAGATTGAGACTATATCAGACATGTTAATAATCGAAGTTTAATTAAGTAATACAAACAATATCCCAGTATCCCAATATCTTAATATCCCAGTATTTACTGTTCAGTACAGTGTGATCACCGTTCCGGTTGTAAACCCCAATGCTCCGGCGAACGCCACAAAGAAGACAACAACAGTTCCTTCATAAAAATGAATTCTTTTGGAAGCTTGTCGTACATGCGTGCAAAAAGTTCTTCGTGGCTTAACAGTTCTGCCTTCCAGGCTTCTCTGTCAATTGCCATAATTTCCATGTACTGCGGCTTTATAAAGTCCGAACCCGTCCAGTCCATATCCCGGTAGCGGGGCATCCATCCAATAGGACTTTCAACTGCCGACGCCGTGCCGTTTGCCCTTTCCACAATCCATTTCAGTACCCGCATATTGTCTTTAAAACCCGGCCACAAAAAATTTCCGTCCTTATCTTTTCTAAACCAGTTTACACCAAATATGCGTGGCGCATTCGGCACGCCGCGACCCATCTGTAACCAATGATTAAAATAGTCAGCCATATGATAACCGCAGAATGGCAACATAGCAAAAGGATCCCGTCTTACTTTTCCCTGTTCTCCAAAAGCAGCAGCAGTTGTTTCTGAACCCATTGTTGATGCGAGATAAACACCAAAGTTCCAGTTGAAAGCCTGGTAAACCAATGGTATTGTATTGGCTCTTCTTCCACCGAAAACAAAAGCACCAATTCTAACGCCTTGCGGGTTTTCCCATTCAGGGTCCAGCGACGGACATTGTGATGCTGGTGCCGTAAAGCGAGAGTTAGGATGTGCAACAGGTTTACCACTTGAAGGGTCATGTTTTTTTCCCTGCCAGTTGATGATATCAGCAGGAGGTTCTTTTGACAATCCTTCCCACCACACATCACCATCGGGTGTTACACCTACATTGGTAAAGATGCTGTTGGTACGCATAGCTGCCATTGCATTCGGATTGGTTTTTTCGTTTGTGCCAGGCGCTACTCCAAAATAACCATATTCAGGATTGATAGCATAAAGGTGCCCGTTTGCACCGGGCTTAATCCACGCAATATCATCGCCTACTGTTGTTACTTTCCAGCCTTCCATTTCTTTAGGTGGAATGAGCATGGCGAAATTTGTTTTGCCGCAGGCAGAAGGAAACGCCGCTGCCACGTATGTCTTTTTTTTATTGGGTTCTTCTACGCCCAATATCAACATGTGTTCTGCAAGCCAACCCTGCTCTTTGCCCATCACAGAAGCAATGCGTAAGGCAAGACATTTCTTTCCCAACAAGGCGTTACCACCATAGCCGGAACCGTACGAAACAATGCTTCTTTCTTCGGGGTAATGAACGATATATTTTGTTGTTGGATTGCAGGGCCAGGTAGTGTCCTCTTGCCCCGGTTGTAAAGGTGCACCGGACGAATGAAGGCACTTGATAAACTCGCCATCATAACCTAATGCATCTATTACTTTGTCGCCCACTCTTGTCATGATGTGCATATTCACCACCACATATTCGCTGTCGGTAATTTGTACACCTATCCTGGAAAGAGGCGAACCAACGGGTCCCATGGAGAATGGGATGACGTACATTGTTCTACCCCTCATACTATTTTTTAGCAAACCACTTAGTAAGGTCCTCATCTCTGAAGGTTCCATCCAGTTGTTGGTGGGACCTGCATCTTCTTTTCTCCGGCTGCAGATGAAGGTTCTGTCTTCAACTCTTGCAACATCACTTGCATCACTGAAACAGGCATAACTATTTGCCCATTTATTTTCATTTAGTTTAATGAAGGTTCCTTTGCTAACTAACTGGTTGCATAGACGGTTGTATTCTTCTTTGCTTCCATCGCACCAATAAATGTTTTCGGGCTCACACAAAGCCTCCACAGTTTTCACCCAATTCAACAGCCCCGGATGGGTAGTTTCTGTAGGCTTTAAATCAGATACCGCAGTTGTGTTTTGGCTACTCATGATTGAATGTTTTTATTGCTTAAACCTTTAGAAAATAAAAGCTACGCTATACTACACAAAGGTTAAAACAATCGGTAGTATTATTTTTGAGCCGAACTGAAGTACTGCTATGAAACAGTCGTTGCGTCGCACTCTTGTACTTTTATACCACCATTAAGCAAATCAAAAAGTCGCTACTTTACCCCTTATTAAGTATAGATTGCAAACCACTTGCAAAGCACAACAATGTAGAGAAAAGTACAAGAGTGCGACGCAACGATGTTGATAGATGCTGACCGTTTGGACCAATATCTTAACAGCTAATATCTAATATCCAACTTCCCAATATCAAATACCCAGTCTAAGCAAACGCCCCACCATCCACAGGCATAGCATGTCCGGTAATAAAAGATGATTGGTCTGAACATAACCACAATATCACATCAGCTACTTCTTCGGGTTGACCCATGCGTTTCATTGCCTGATAATTTTTTGCTGCTTCAAGCGCTTCCGCATCATAAGCGAGTTTTCTTCTTCCTTCCATTATCATAGGTGTTTCAATAGCTGTTGGACAAATAGCATTGATGCGAATGTTCTGTGTTGCATATTCTTTTGCACTGGTACGGGTTAAACCAACAACAGCAAATTTAGACGTTGCATAAGGTGAATTGCCAGGCTGTGCAATAAGACCTGCCGCAGATGCCACATTAACGATGGAACCGCCGCCTGTTTTAAGCATCTGTATTATCTCTTCCTTCAAACAATAGTAAGTGCCAAACAAATTTATCTGCATCATCTGCATCCAGTCTTCTTCGGGATACTCATGCAGCGGGGCTGTGTACCTGCCTGCAATCCCTGCGCAATTGACTGCGCAATCAATTCTGCCAAATGTTTTAATAGTTGCTTCAATAAGGTTTTGTACACTTTCTTTTTTTGAGATATCGCAGGGTATAAAAATGACTTCATTTCCTATAACCCTTATTTGTTGTTCTACAGTTTTTCCTTCAGCATCATTGATGTCTGCTAATACAACTCTTGCTCCTTCATTAGCAAATGCTATTGCAGTTGCATTTCCAATGCCGCTGGATGCACCTGTCACCAAACACACTTTATTTTCAAATCGTTTCATATTGTTTTAGCTGAATAGAATATCTGTAAGTACAAGTGAGTGACACAACGATGATGAACAGTGAACCAAATGTTCACTACAAAAAAAACCATTGCACTTCACTCCCTTCCGAAATCCAACATCACCTATCCGAAATCAAATTGGCTGTGTCAACATCATTAATGTTTTACCCATCATTGCGCCCACGTTTGCACCTTCAGGTAACGGCATTCCTTTCCACTCCATTTGCTCCCATTCGGCAAGTGTATTGGAGGCATCCATTACCGCTTTACACCGGTTATAACGCCGGTCAATATACTTTTCGAATGCAGTGTTAATTGTATCATTCTGCGCTAATTCTTCGGCTAACACTACTGCATCTTCTATTGCCAAAGCTGCGCCAGACCCAAGCTGCGGAATGGTAGCATGTACGGCATCGCCCAACATTACCACACGGTTTTTATACCACGGAAGCGGCATCATTAAAGTCTTTAAGGGACTATAAACAACACCTTGTTCATCTGTAATCTGGTCTATCAAATCAGCTACCATTTTTACCGGGTATTCGGCTAAATGCGCTTTCATTCTCGATAAAAATTCCTCGCGGGGAATGAACGGATTATCATCGCCTTCGGCAGCTACAATAAACATGTAAATGGTATCTGCTGTCATGGGAATTAAACCAACCTTCGATTTTTTTCCAAAATACATATAGCCCGTTTCCAATTCCGGGGGTCGTTTAAATGCGTATCTCCAAACTGATGAACCGATGTACTTAGGTTCATACTCACCAAAAATTAAGCTTCTCACTTTTGAATAAATTCCATCGGCACCAATCACCAAATCATAGGTAGCTGTCGTGTCATCAGTAAAGGTTACAATTGCTTCAGTTTCGTTATTTACGATTTCAGAAACCGTTAATCCCATCCTGAATTTGGTTCCTTTTTCTACCGCAGTTTCGTATAAAACTTCGTGTAAAATCTTTCGTGATATACCATTGTGACAGGGGAACCTTCCGATGGGCGGAGTTCCTGCTTCGCCAAATTGAAAGCCGGTTGGTGCGCACATTTTTACTTTGCCATAGGGCGAGCCTCTTTCCATTGCTTTATCCGCAACGCCAAGCGCATCAAGGGCTCGTAAAGCATTTGCCTGTTGAATAATGCCCACGCCATAAACATTGTATACCGGTTGCAGTTCAACAATTTCTACCTCAACTCCAATCTTTCGTAATGCAATAGCGGCAGACAAAGCGCCAAGACCTCCGCCGACTATTAATACATTTTTTACTGATGACATGGCAATTCGTTTTATTTAATTAAATCCTACAATTAGATATTGGGATATTGAAGAAGATATTGAGATATTGAAAACACAATATCCAATATCACAATATCTCAATATCATAAGATCGCTACCGCTCTTGTCCATCCTGCACTGGCTTTTTCTATCTTACAAGGGAAGCAAGCCACCTTAAAACCAAAGGGAGGTAATTGGTCAAGGTTAGCCATCTTT
>JANPIA010000319.1:0-5373 GCA_031424735.1 Segetibacter sp. | reverse complement strand
TTTTGAAGGAACCCGTAACAGCATCGATCTCCGGTTTCCTTTTATATCGTGGGCTTTGGCTTCAACGCCGCAGGGTAACGGCTTGTTTCCGGAAGCAACGTTGAATGACAACCTGGAGTATAATAAAAACAGGGCAAAGCTTGCCTGGTATAATATCGAACCCATTTTGCAGGATAAATCAAGCCCGAACAACCCGTTGAGAAGAAGCCTTGCCGACCTTAGCGATCCGCGCATTCGCGCAGTCTCCAACCAGGAATTGTTTCCGCAACGCACACCCGACCTCGGGCAAAATCAAATGGTCACCTTCGACCTTTCGTACTACCCAACCGACATTGGACCGTACAATTTTGAGAACAGGCAATCGGAAGTTAACGCAGTAGGTAAGCTATTAAATCCCCGCCAGCGCTGGGGTGGCATTATGCGTAACATCGACCAGACAGATTTTGAAACCAGCAATGTTGAGTTCATTGAATTCTGGATACAGGACCCCTTCATAAAAAATCAAACAAGCAAGGGCGGAAAATTATACCTCAATCTTGGCACATTAAGCGAAGACATTTTGAAAGATGGGCGTCGTTTTTACGAAAATGGATTGCCCACACCCAACCAGCCCACTGCGGTAGATACCAGCGTGTACGGACGTACACCCATCAACCCCATACAGGTAACACAGGCTTTCAGCAACGATCCCAACGACCGTTCTTTCCAGGATCTTGGCTTTGATGGATTATCTGATTCCGCTGAGTCTGCTAAAAGAAATCCATATCTACAAAGCATTCAAAACACATTTGGCGCAGGCTCCGCTTTTTATCAAAAACGAATCAAAGATCCATCAAACGACAATTACCGTTGGTACCGCGATCAGTCGTACGATGCATCCGGAACCGGCATATTGGGAAGGTATAAAGACTTCAATAATCCGCAGGGCAATTCACCCATCGCAACCGGTAACTCGGAATTTAGCCCGGCAGCCACGTTATACCCGGATAATGAGGATTTAAACCGGGATAATACTTTGAATGAAACAGAAGAGTATTACCAGTATGCGATAGATATGAAGCCTGGTATGGATGTAGGGACCACCAAGTATATTACCGATAAGAGAGCGATCTCTGTTCGCTACGCAGATGGTACAGCGGGTCAGGAAAACTGGTATTTATTTCGTGTGCCAATAAAGGATTATGAAAAGAGAGTGGGCAATATCCCGGACTTTAAGTCCATACGTTTTATGCGTATGTTTTTGAACGATTTTGAAGATTCGGTCACCCTCCGCTTTGCCCGCCTCGACCTGGTACGCAACCAATGGAGAAGCTTCAATTTTAAATTAGATACTACCGGCAGTTACCAGCCACTGCCACAAGGTACCGGCACTACCTTTAATGTACTTGCCGTAAATCTTGAAGAAAACAGCAACCGCCAACCGGTAAACTATTTGATCCCTCCCGGCATTGAAAGGGTTCAGCAGCTAAGTAATAACAACATCAACATCTTACAGAACGAGCAGGCCATGAGCTTCCAGATAAGGAACCTGCCGACGCAGGAGGCCAGGGGCGTATTCAAAACCATGAATTTAGACATGCGCCAGTATGGTAAACTTAACATGTTTGTACATGCGGAAAGTGTGCGTCAGCAAACACCTATCCTCAATAACCAGTTACGGGCTGTGTTGCGCATTGGGCAGGACTTCCTGAACAACTATTATGAAATAAAAATACCGTTGCAGGTAACGCCATCAGGAACTTATCAAAATACGGATGCCGGGCAGAGAAGGGTATGGCCCGACTCCAACAGCCTCGACCTGGAGATACAGGAGCTCGTTCAGTTGAAGCTCCGCAGAGACCAGCGCCGGCAGCCGGGGTTGGATACCATCTACCGTGAGTTTACCGGTAATAAAATTCTTTCGGTAAAAGGCAACCCGAATTTGGGCGAGGTGCGTGCCTTTTTTATAGGCGTGGAGAATGCTAATATTTTGGATGGAACCGTAGCCAGCGCTGAAGTTTGGGTAAATGAACTTCGCCTTTCCAAGCTGGATGAAAGTGGCGGCTATGCCGCATTAGGCAGGGTTGATATAAACATGGCCGATCTTGGCAACATCTCCGTTTCTGCCAATACTTACACCAAAGGTTTTGGAACATTGGAACAGCGTGTGAACGAAAGAGCAAGGGAAAACTTTATGCAGTTTGATGCGGCCACCAATCTGGAGCTTGGTAAACTGTTACCCAAACAGGCGGGTTTATCCATACCGGTTTATGCAAGCGTGAGCCAAACCGTTCGCACACCGGAATACGACCCTTACGACCAGGACATCAAACTAAAAACGAAACTGAACAATACCAACGGAAAGAAAAAAGACTCGTTACGTACACAGGCTATCGACAAAACAACTATTAAAACGCTCAACTTTACCAATGTGCGTTTGCAGCCAAAAGGGAAGCAACACATTTGGAGCCCGAGCAATATTGATGTGAGTTATTCCTTCATCAAGTTTGAACAAACCAACCCGCTTATTTTAAAGAACGATGTTACCAAGCAACGCGGCGGTTTAGGATACACTTATAACACCCAACCAAAATACATTGAGCCATTTAAAAAGCTGATCAAGTCAAAGTCGCCGTGGTATGCATTGATACGTGATTTCAACATTAACCCAAAACCTTCTCTCCTGAGTTTCAGGGCAGATATAAACAGGCAGTATGGCGAATTTGTGCCGCGTATCGTAAACAACTTCGATCAGAAAGTGGAACGTGTAGATACTACCTACGATAAGTATTTTACGTTTGACCGTTATTATAACCTGCGCTGGGATCTTACCCGTTCGTTGAACATCGATTTTTCGGCAACCAACAATGCACGGGTTGATGAACCAGAGGGAAGGATTGATACCAGGCAAAAGAAAGACACCGTAAAAGAAAATTTATTCAACGGTGGAAGAAATACGTTGTACCAGCAAAAAGCAATAGCAAGCTATAATGTCCCTACTGCTAAACTTCCGCTGGTTGATTGGATAAATGCCCGGTACAGTTATTCAACAACCTATGGTTGGATTGGGGTAAGCCGTATTGCCCGATCTATTGGTTTAGACTTGGGTAACACTATTGAAAACAGCCAGGAACATAGTTTGAATGGTGAATTCGACTTTACCAGGTTGTATAGTAAGTCTAGGTGGTTTAGAAGTTTGGAAAACGCGGCACAGCCGGCAACACCGGTGAATGGAGAAGAAAAAGCAAAAGGACGTAATAGCAAAAACAAACCCGCCGATCTTACAAAACCTGCCGCTACCAACTCCGATGTTGATGCGCCGGTTTCATCGTTGCCTGCAAAAGAAGATGCATTAAAAGGACTGACCGGCAAAGACAGAACAGCCGCATTGAAGAAATGGAAGAAGCAACGCCGCGACGAAAGAAAAGCACGCAGGCTTTTAAAAGCAAGCCGCCCGGTTGAAATAGGGGGCGTTGCTAAAGCAGGCGGCAGGTTGATTACGATGGTGAAACGTGCTTCGGTAAACTATAGTGAAGCATACCGGAGCCGGCTTCCGGGTTATACCGACAGCACAAAAATTTTAGGACAAAACTGGAGCAGCATGGCTCCTGGGTTAGATTATGTTTTTGGCAGGCAACCTGATACCAGTTGGCTGAATGCGAAGGCGGCCAAAGGTCTCATCACCCGCGACACCACTTTCAATTTTATGTTCAGGCAGAATCTCGATCAAAAGCTGAGCATTACGGCGCAGGTTGAGCCCATCAAAGAATTCCTCATCGATCTTAACCTGGATAAAACCTTTACCAAAGATTATACAGAGCTGTTTAAGAACATACCCGACAGTGGCTTCAAACATTTAAGCCCCTTGGCAAATGGTGGTTTTAATGTATCGTACGTCGCCTTTAAAACGTTGTTTGATAAGAGTGATCCAAACAAACTTTCCAATACGTTTACAAAGTTCCAGGATTATCGTTTGCTATTATCGGAACGCCTTGCGGCAAGCAACCCGTACCAGGCCGGGCTTGGTAAAACCAGCGATGGCTACTTCAAAGGGTATGGCAGGTATGCACAGGATGTGTTGATACCCGCATTTATTGCAGCTTACACCGGGCAGGATCCGCAAACGGTAGCAACCATCAAACAATCCAACCCTAACATTAAATCCAACCCGTTTAGTTCCATCAAACCAAAACCTAACTGGCGGGCTACTTATACCGGTTTAACACGTATACCCTCACTTGCAAAAACATTCAGCACTATTAGCATCACCCATGGTTATACCGGCAGCCTGGGTATGAATAGCTTTACCAGTGCATTACTTTATTCAGATCCTTTCCGGTTTAGTGCGCCGGGTTTCATCGATACTATTTCAGGAAATTTCATACCATATTTCCTGGTACCAAACATTACCATACAGGAGGCATTCAGCCCGCTTATAGGAATTGATATTACCACCAACGGGCAGTTGAACGCAAAGTTTGAATATAAGAAAAGCAGGCAGTTGAGCTTGAGCCTGGTTGACTTCCAGTTAAGCGAGGTGAACAGCACGGAGTGGACCTTTGGTGCAAGCTGGAGAAAACGCGGATTCAATTTGCCGTTTAAGTTACCGGGCATGAAGAATAAAAAATTGGAGAACGATGTTAGCTTCCGGCTTGATTTGAGTATGCGGGATGATGCCACCAGCAACAGCCGGCTCGATCAAAACAATTCGTTCAGCACAGGTGGACAAAAGGTGTACACCATTCAGCCGTCCATTGATTATGTATTAAATAACCGGATCAATCTTAAACTATTTTTTGACCAGCGCAGGGTGATACCTTACATTTCAACATCGGCGCCCATAACAAATACAAGGGCAGGATTGCAGGTAAGGATATCGCTGGCGCAATAAATATCCTGGCTCGAATTGTTACTTATTTATTTGTCCTCATTGCGTCACATAATATTTCTCCGTAAAAGAAACGTGTTTATATAATTAAAAGGGATGTAACAGGTTATTTATGCCTGCCGCATCCCTTTCATTTAATAATTCCTACTTACTCCGCTTCCGACTTCGCAAATTCTTTCTTGAACACATAATGGTAAACCATAGAAGAGCTGCCGGTAGATACGGGGAATGCATTCACTAATTTCCATCCGTTTTTACCGAGGTAATTAATGGCATCTATCACCGTATTAAACTTTACCAGTTTTCCACCTTCATCTTTCAACCGGTTATCTTTCCAGATACTTCTTACTTCGCCATAATCAATGTCAATGGTAACCTTGGTACTTAACAAGCGTGGTGTTGCAACTACTTCGCAATATTGCTCCACTTTAGAGGTATCCTGCGCAAAGCTGCCAAGGCTAATAAGGAGGCAAAAAAATAAGATTGACTTTTTCATTGTAGTAGGG
>JANPIA010000318.1:0-2944 GCA_031424735.1 Segetibacter sp. | reverse complement strand
ACCGGACCTTATTCCGGCGGCAAGCATCAATTCATGATCAAAGACAATTTGCGTCTCACTATACCCAATCCTCATCAGGGCGATATAGGAATAAACCTTTTAGGCAAAATTTTAAAGCAGGCTGGAATTTCGAAAGAAGATTGGAAAGACCTTTGAAGGATTACAACAAGTAACCTTTTTAACTTTATTGTAGTTGTTGCCTCTTCGCATTTGCTTTATAAACACCACACCAATAATCAAACGCACAACTGCCGGCGCTCCTGGTTTTGTGTTCCTCATCAAACAACCCAATCATAAAAGGCCCCTAAATTCCCCAAGGGGGACTTTGTAAAAGCAATTCATAGAGCCTAAGTTTTTGCTGACACATTTTGTTGGCGGGTTATGTGCGTTTGATAGCCCCTCCTTCGGAGGGGTTGGGGAGGCTTCACAACCGCCGGTGCTGCTGGTTTTATGTTCCTTAAATCAAACAACCCAATCATAAACTATGGAATGAGCTGAGGGACGACGGTAACCCATCAATTTGTTGAATAGTCCATCTGCTGTATGTCTTAACAAGAGTCTGGGGTTATTTGCCACCAATGAATGCCGGGATCCCTGCCCTCGCAGAAAATTCTTGAGGAGAACCCAGCAGGACGAAAGCGAGGTTTTTATAGCAGAGTGCTTCTGTGCGGTGGTATGAGACCTCTACGTTGAATGCCGGGGTCCCTGGCACCACACATATCTCTTGATGAGACCCCGCAGTACGAAGCTTATAATCGGTGAGGCCGTCTACTCGATTAGCGGTTTGTCGTTATTGTCTGTCCACCGTGTAATTCAGTTCAGTTACCCCGCAAGTGAATTGTCGGGTAGTCAATAGGTTTAGTTTTATTTTGTCTTTGATGTCTACAAATAATGGGATGCCCTGTCCAAGAATAATTGGATTAACAAATAACCAATAGCCGTCAATTAAGTTTTTTTGAATAAGCGAATGTGTTGCTGTCGGGCTACCAAAGAGCAAAATGTCCTGACCTTCCTGTTGTTTTATTTCATTTATTCTGTCCGAAAGGTTGTCGCTAATAATTGTTGTGTTAGTCAAACCTGCATCTTTCATTGTTTTTGATAGAACGACTTTGTGAACTTTGCTATACCATTTTGAATGTTCAATGTCGTGCTTTGTCGCTGTCGGCTTGTCTCCAGCGGTAGGCCAGTAATTTTCCATCATCTGAAAAGTTACCCGTCCGTATAATGCAGTGTCGCCTTCGCTTATGCGCTTACCAACATAATCAAAAATCTCTTCATTAACCTTAATCCAGTCCATTTCTCCATTCGGTCCAGCTACAAAACCGTCAAGCGATATGTGCATAAATGAAATAATTTTTCTCATATAGTTCTGTTTTTAATTGTTGCCTATGGTTTGTTAGTGTCTTTTTACAATGGCAGCTAACTTGTGTATTTGCGAATCTTCACCTACTGCGCTTTTGGGTAAAAATATATTTCACAACTTAGGAATTTTTATTAAGCCGTATTTTACAAATTTTTCCGGAGGAAGATCTTGGTGTCGCAGCTGGAGTCTTCATAGCAGAGCCTCTTTTATGCTCTGGAATGAGATACTGCGTTTAATGCCGGGGTCAGTGGCACCACACATATCTATTAAGGAGACCCCAGTAGGGCGAAAGCGAGGTCTTTATATCAGAGTGTTTCTGTGCGGTGGCATGACCGTGCTGTGGATGCCGGGGTACCTGGCCCCCACACAAATCTATTGAGAAGAACCCAGATGGACCGAAAGATGGTAAGCGAACTGCTGTTGATTGCTCCAACTTCCCGCCGCCATATCGCCAAACCTTTTGTTGCTGTAGTGCTATTTATTCGCGGGTTTTGTCCAGTCTTCAATTACAATATTGTTAAGCCTGCTTAAATGGTCAACATTGTTTGTTACCATTATCATTTCGTTGGTAACTACAGTAGCACCAATCAAAATATCAAAATCATCAATCATTAAACCTTGCTTTCTAAGTTTGGCTTTTTCTTGGGCATAAACATCTAAAGACCCGTAAATTGGAACCACAAAAAATTTTGGGATGAACGCCTCAACAATGTCTCTTAATTCTTCCGGCTTCTTACTATTTTCAATGCCATACTTCAATTCTGCAACAGTCATTTCTGAAATAAAACAATTTTGTTCACCAACTTCTACTATTTTCTTGTTCAATTCAAACTTCCCTTTTATGAAGTAAATACAAATATTCGTGTCAACCAGATATTTTTTCAAAGTGTTTCAATATTGCGGTTAAACACTCTTGATGCTCTAATCTCAGCAATTATTTCGTCAGCGGTTTCTTCTGATTTATACGCTCCAAAAAGCGATTGCAAAGAGGCGTCAGAAGCCTGTTCATCATTTTTTAGAGATTGAGAAAGTTTTGAAATAAGGTCAAGTTTACTATTTGGATTGAGGTTTTTCAAAAAGCCAAAATAATAATCCGCAAGGTTGATATGTTGAAGTGATGAATTCATTCAAAATCATTTTTTCAAAATTAGCGATTTATAAGAAAAATTTGAAAACCGTGAATAGTGTCCGAATTACAATCAACGTTAAAGTGTTTATGAAGATGTAGCATTTGAATAACATCAGTTCCAATTATCCACAAAACTAAAATAGCGATTTAAAGCCGATTGCTCCAACGTCCAGCCCCACTCATTGGCAATACCTTTGTGTGTGCCCTGATTGATAAATATAGTTCTTAGAAATAAGAAGCCAGAGAGTGCAAGTCTCTTATGTGCGGGATTAGTTACCCGAAGCATTAGCAAGTGGCAAGGTGGTTTGGAGCGATCCATGCACTGAAAGGCGAAGCATTCACGAATACCATTGAAAACAAATATTACATGAGTAAGTAAGCCAGAATGCAAATACCTGTACCGATACTTCAACTTCGCTCACTATAGGCTCAACAGGAACAGCATATGAGGC
>JANPIA010000317.1:0-6911 GCA_031424735.1 Segetibacter sp. | reverse complement strand
CGAGCCCGATGATTTTTGAAATGCGTTCGGCCATAAAAATATTAATGGGATGCACTTCATCGGTAACGTCGGTGCTGGTGCCACCGGTGCTTAGGTTGGCGGTATGTTTCAGCAAAACAAGCTCTCCTTTTGGCGGAACAGATTCTAAGTTGTATCCCTTTTCATCCAGCATCTTTTGCGTAAAGTCATCTATCTTGATTTTAGTAAGCACTTTTTCGTGTCCAAAACCCCTGCGTTCATCTTTATTGGTTTCGTCCACCAGCCATTGAATAGTATGCTCGCCATCGCCTGTAACACTTGCCGGTGTACGCAATGCTGCACAAATAAATTTATGGTTGATGACGAGTAGCCTGAAATCATAGCCGGTAATAAAACGTTCGCAAATAACGCTTCGGCTGTAAACCTGTGCGGCTTCAAATGCCTTTACAGCATGCTCCCAGTTATTAATGTTGGTGGTTGCTCCTTTGCCATGGTTACCATCAATCGGTTTTAAAACCAAAGGAAATCCCGTGGTTTCAATAGCTTCTTTCAGATCATCTAACGTTCTTACTAAGGTGCCCTTGGGTACAGGTATTTCGGCTGCGCCAAGTAAATTCATCGTTTCTTCTATATCACCCGCTATATCAACCCCAAAGGTAGAAGTGGTGCTGGCAATGGTTGCCCGTATTCGTTTTTGATGAACGCCATAACCCAGTTGAACCAGGCTTTGCCGGTTTAATCGGATAAAAGGAATCCCTCTTTTTGCAGCTTCATCTACAATTGAACCTGTGGAAGGACCGAGTCGGGTATCTTCCCTAACCTCCCGTAATGCCTGAATATCTGCATCAATATCGTATTCAATATTATCGGCAAGAGCCTGTGTAATTTTTACCGATGTTTTTGCTGCATACACGCCAGCATCTTCCTCCATATAACTAAACACCACAAAGTATTCACCGGTTTTTCCGGTACCTCGTGTTCTGCCAAAGCCTGTATCCATACCCGCTAAAGTTTGCAGTTCCAAAGCAAGGTGTTCTATCACATGTCCCATCCATGTACCTTCTTCAACGCGGTGAAAGAAACCGCCTTCTACACCTTCGCTGCACCTATGTGTATAAAGGGATGGAAACATTTTTTCCAACCGCTCTTTAAAGCCCGGAATTTTGTTGGTAGGTCGGTCTTCCATTTCTTCCAGGTCGAGCCGCATTTGTATCAGTTTATCGCGCCGAACGCTCCAATAATTGGGGCCACGTAATATTTTTATTTCTACAATTCTCATAAAGTAGTGTTGTTATAAGTAGTTTGTATTCGTGTTTCGGAAGGTAGACAAAAAAGCTTGGCAGAAAAAAAGCGCATGATAGTGACCGGTTTATTTCGTTGAAATAGAAATATCAAATTTTGGTGTAAGCGATGGCTGCTGAAGTGTTATTTTTGAAGGGCTATATCGATTGTTTTGCCGCGATGGAATTATGTTTTACAACACGGGCACGAAAGTGCCATTGTTATTAAACCTTTACATTTGTAACAATCGAGTAAATAATTTAAATGCCAATTCCCAAAGGAAAACTTGTAGCTATAGGTGGTGCGGAAGACAAAGGCACCAGCATGAATGTTGGGGAACTTCCCAGTAAAAATCTGAACTTTTTTGAGCTTGGAATTCTTCGTCGCATTGTGGAAGAATCGGGTGGTAACGCTGCGCGGATAGAAGTTATCACTACGGCAAGTATGGTTCCTTTTGATGTAGGCAACAATTATATGGATGCCTTTGGCAGGATAGGCTGCACCAATGTAGGTGTTCTCCATATTCGTACACGGGAAGATGCATTGAAAGAAGACTACATCAGCCGGATAGAAAAGTGCAATGGCGTTTTATTCAGTGGTGGTAATCAGCTCCGGCTATCGTCAACCTTTGGCGGAACGAAACTTCTTCGCATTATACAAACACGTTATCGTAACGAAAACTTTGTTGTAGCCGGTACATCTGCAGGTGCCATGGCTATGAGTAATACTATGATTTATGAGGGTGATGCATCCCGCGCACATTTAAAAGGTGAAGTGAAAATAACAACCGGGCTGGCCTTTATGGACAATGTAATATTCGATTCTCATTTTGAAAAACGCGGACGTTTCGGACGATTATCGCAGGCAGTTGCTGCCAACCCATCTGCCATTGGTATTGGGTTGGGCGAAGATACCGGGATGTTAATTACAGAAGGCAACCATATGGAAGCAATTGGCAGCGGCTTGGTTATCATTATAGATGGGCATGATATACGCCACAGTAATATTGCCGACATACCTGAGGGCAACCCCATGAGTATAGAAAACCTGATTGTTCATTTGTGCGCAAAGGGCAATGGCTATATGGTGAACGAAAGAAAGTTTATCGAAAAGATGGCTGCACAAACAACGCCCCTAATGGAAAGCTGGGAGTAAAATGGAAACCTGTTATCTGTGTTAGATGTAAATAAAAATGCCCGCGGTTGAGGCGGGCATTTTTATTTATAAAGTGGCTAAAGCTAATCGCACACACCGCCGGGCGGAGGGCAAACAACCCCAATGTCATAAAAAACTTCCCCCGAAACCACATCCTTCAATCCGGCAGTAGGCATGGCACCCTTAATTAAAAGTGTTGCCTTTTGTGCCATTTCTTTTTTATCCTTACCATTCAATTTTGCTTTCTTGGCGTACTTCTCAACATCATCTGCCCTTATAATGGCAAAGTGAAATTGAATAGTATCATTTTTTGAGAAGGTGTTCAAAATCTCCTGCAGGTCCGATACCGAAAATTTTACAATTCGCGGAATACGGTTACTGCCGTTGAATGATCCGTGGAACTGGCTTTTCCGGTTTTGTGCAGTGGATTTGTCGATCTTGTCGTCCTGCTGTATTTGTGCGCTTGCTGTAGAGGAAGCTACTGTAAAAAGGAATGTTAGCAGTAGCAGGTAAACAACAGGGGTAATGGTTTTTTTAGAGAAAGTGTATATCATAGCGGTAAGGTTTTACAAGTGGAGATAAATAAATATTAATACGATTTACTATTTGATACAATCTTCTAATATAAAGTGTATTGGCAAATGCTACAAGCATATTTGCTATTTTTATTTTAAACTGAATCTATTTTGACAACGAACCTTTTACTGGTTGCTGCATTTGTAGCAGTGATGATACTGATGTCGATGAATTTTACGAAGCAAAAAAAGAAGATATTGTTTTTTGGTGATTCGATAACCGAGCAGGGACTGAAACCCGGCGGCTACATCTCCCTTCTTCAATCGTTTTTAAACCATGAGGACCTGAGTAGTAAATACGACCTTGTTGGTTCGGGTATTGGCGGCGATAGAATTCATGATCTGTATTTACGACTGGAGCAAGATGTGCTGGCTAAGAATTTGGATACGGTGGTGATGTTGATTGGCGTAAACGACGTATGGAACAATGAGCAAAAAAATACAAGTATTCCTGAAGAGGGATTTGCCGGTTTTTACGAACAAGTCGTACAAAAAATAATGGATGCCGGCATGAAACTAATTGTATGTACACCCGCAGTAATTGGTGAGAAAACGGGCGGGATGAATTTATTGGACAACGAGCTGGATGCCTGTTGCGATATCATACGAAACCTGGCTGTTAAATATCATCTTACACTTGTTGATCTTCGACTGGCTTTTATAAAATTCAATGCCGAATATAATTTTGAAAATAGCTACCAGGGCATTTTAACAACAGATGGGGTTCACCTGAATGAGCGGGGAAACGAACTGGTGGCGGAAGAAATTTGGGCAAAGTTGAGAGAGCGTATAGTGTTTTAATTAGTCAACTTGTCTACTATCTGCTTCAACAACGTTGACAGTTCATAGGCCTTATCCATGATCATTAAGTGACTGCCGCCATCAATTGTAAAACTGGATGAAACATATTTATATGGCAACAACCTATCTGCCGTTCCATGAATATGTACAACATTCTGTGGGATCGTTTTATTTTCCCATTTTAAAATCGCATCCACTGCCCAGGCGGTAAAGGCAGGGTCGGTTTCTTCCAATATCTCCCTAAAAACTTTTTGTTGGGTAGCACCTTTGGGTCCCATAACCCTGCGGGTTAATGCCGAGGTTAGTTTTATTAGTTTTGGTGATACCCAGTTGTAGACCGGAAAATTCTTCCACACACGCAGGTAGGCCGGAAACTCTGCGGAAATTTTATTGCTTGAGATGATAATGCCATGCATCTGCGGATCTTTCTTTGCCATTTCCGACACCAGCATACCACCAAATGAAACTCCGACAACAATTGGATGTGGTGAGGCGATATTCATTTTCAGCCTCGCTGCATATTCCGGTAAAGTTTCGCGGCGCAGGGGCATGATCCATTCTACAAACACGGGTTCACAAAACGACAAGTCCAAAAATTGGAAAGCTTTTTTATTAGCGCCAAGGCCAGATATAAAATAAACTTTCTTCAATGGGCTACGATTGATGGTTCTTTTCAAAACAAAAAGGTGACGGTGATAATTTATCCGCAAAACCTCATTGCTCGTCTTCTTAGCAGTAAAGCTAAACCGCCTTTACCAGGTAATAATTCTTTTTACCCTTTTGTACCAGCAGGTATTTTCCCTGCAGCAAATCGCTCAACTCAATTTTCAATTTGTCATTGCCGATCTTTTGTTTATTAAGTGCCAGTCCACCAGCCTGCCACATTTTTTTTGCTTCTCCTTTACTCGGGAAAATTTGGGTACCGGTTAAAAGGTCCAGCAGGTCGTATCCATTGCGCAGTTGCTCCATGTTTATTTCTGCCGATGGCACTCCTTCCATCACCTGCAATAATTGTTCTTCGTTCAAACTTTGTAAAACATCTGCGGTAGCATTGCCAAACAAAATTTCGGAAGCTTTTACAGCAAACACAAAATCATCTTTGCTGTGTACAAATGTGGTTACTTCTTCTGCCAGTTTTTTTTGCAGTAATCGTTGGTGCGGCGCTTCTTTGTGTGCTGCAAGTAACTGGTCTATCTCATTTTTTTGCAGCAACGTAAATATTCTGATCCATTTGTTAGCGTCGTCATCACTGGCATTAAGCCAGAATTGGTAGAACTGGTACGGACTTGTTTTTTTAGCGTCAAGCCAAATGTTACCTTTTTCCGTTTTACCAAATTTTCCGCCATCAGCCTTTTTAATTAGCGGGCAGGTAAAGGCAAATGCTTCACCGCCTGTTTTACGCCGTATCAGTTCGGTGCCGGTTACAATATTCCCCCACTGATCGCTTCCTCCCATTTGCATTTTGCAGTTTCGCTGCGTAAAAAGGTAATAAAAATCATATCCCTGAACCAACTGGTAGGTAAACTCAGTAAAGCTCATCCCACTATCTCCTTCCAGCCGTTTTTTCACACTTTCCTTCGCCATCATGTAATTAACGGTAATGTGCTTGCCCGCATCGCGAATAAAATCAAGAAAGGAAATGCCTTTGAACCAATCGTAATTATTGGCCATCTCGGCGGCATTGGGTAAACTATTATCAAAATTGAGATGCTTTTCCAGTTGTTTTTTTACGCCGGCAATGTTTTTTTGCAGCACTTCTTCACTCAGTAAATTTCGTTCTTCACTTTTTCCGCTGGGGTCCCCAATCATTCCGGTTGCACCACCCACAAGGGCGATCGGTTTGTGACCAGCCTTTTGTAAATGCACCAGCAACAAAATGGGTACAAGGCTTCCTATATGCAGGCTGTCGGCGGTCGGGTCGAAGCCGATATAGGCTGTAGTCATCTCCTTTTGAAGCTGTTCTTCGGTTCCGGGCATTATGTCCTGCACCATCCCCCGCCATCTTAGTTCTTCAATCAAATTCATGCTTTTTGTGGCTTTGGGCAAATGTAAAGCAGAATAGCCAACGAGTTAGCGGCAAACAGCTTCCTATATTTGGAGCCGGTTTTAAAATGGGAACCGCTTTCTCTTTTTAGGACTCAAATGCATCTATTCAGGTACAAAAAGCGTCTAAAAGAAGTCTCATTGTTATAATGGCAATTTTTCGTTCGGTAAATTGGAATTATCAAAATACAATTTCGAAAGATTCGTTATAGCCCAATCCATATAAATATTCTATCATGATGCGAAAGCTATCTTTCTTAATCCTATATTCTATCATCTCTCTCTCTTCTTTCTCGCAAATATTGCACAACGAATGGATTGATTATTCGAAGACTTATTACAAGTTTAAGTTGTTTGGTTTTGGCAACGATGGGGTGGGCGTACCCATTCCAAAGGGCATGGTTCGCATACCTTATGCATCGCTTGCCAGTGCCGGTCTTTCCGCTACACCAGCGGAACATTTTCAACTTTGGCGCGATGGTGAGCAGTTGCCGGTATTTACTTCGGTGGCCAGTGGTGCTTTGAGCGCTTCCGATTATATTGAGTTTTGGGGCGAGATAAACACAGGTAAGTTGGATAAGGAGCTTTACCGCGATTCAGACTTTCAACTTTGTGATAAATGGAGTTTGCAAACCGATACTGCCGCTTATTTTCTCACAGTTAACACCACATCAGCCAATAAACGATTGACAGCCGCCGCTAATAATGTTGATGGTACCACGCTCACGCCTTTATCGTTTTTCAAACATACCGTTGGGCGATATTTCCGTCAGGGATTAAATAATGGCTTTTCAGCAGCAGCGGCGGAAAACTTGTATTCTTCATCGTACGACAGGGGAGAAGGTTATGTAAGCCGGAGAATTAGACCCAATAACAATACATGTGGTGGCGAGGCGCAGCTTGTGGAAAGCTTCAATGGTTTATATCCTTACTTAGGCGGACCTGCCATGCGTATAAATATTAATGCGGTGGGTAACCAGGTAAACAGCCGCAGTGTAAAAATATTGCTGAACAATGATTCGCTGAGCGTATTTCAAATGGATTATTTGTTTGATTATAAGTATGAGGAAGATTTGC